>JAGCOQ010000003.1 GCA_017642625.1 Alphaproteobacteria bacterium
AAATGTAAGGGTTATAAAGTAGGATATCAAAATGTTAAAGTTCTTTGTTCGTCGTCCGATTACTACATTGATGTTTGTTCTGGTTTGGGTGTTGCTGGGGTTGGTTGCATACCCGCGTATGAACATTGAACGCACACCGTCGCTGGACTTTCCAATGGTGACGGCAACATTTGTGTATCCGGGTGCATCAAGTGACGAAATCGAATCACAGGTTATCAAGAAAGCAGAAGATGCTATTTCCGAAGTGCCGGGGATTAAACATATTACTTCGCGTATTTTTGAAAACGGCGGATACATTATGACTGAATTTAACTTGGGCGTTGATGCGAATGACAAAGCTGCCGAAGTTAAGACAAAAATTGACGCGTTGGCATCTGTGTTCCCTGATGATTTGAAACAGCCCGTTGTCGAAAAATTAAACCCATTGCAACAGGCGGTGGTTGATATCGTTCTGCGTGGGCCATCTGCAACTGAAATCGACCAATACATAGATGATGTGTTGGCGAATAAAATTACTGCGATTGATGGTGTGGCCAAGGTGACGACATTTGGTGGTCGTGAACGCGCAATTCGTGTTGCGATGGATCCGGACTTGATGGCGGCGCGTGGGGTCACGATTATGGATGTTATAACGGCACTGGGGAATAAGAACTTGAATGTGCCGGGCGGTAAAATCGAATACGCGGCATCATCACAAAATGTTCGCTTTATCGGTGAATTCGCGTCTGTTGATGAAATTGCAAATCTGCCGATTTCAACAAGCGAAGGTATCCGTTTCAAACTGTCTGATGTGGCAAGTATTACTGATGCAGCGCGTGATATTGAAAAGGGTGCACGATATAACGGCACAGATGTTGTGGTTGCGTCTGTTGAAAAGGCAAATGATGGTAATGCAATTAAAATATCGCGCGCGTTGCGTAAAAAACTGCCGGAATTGAATGCCGATTTTGCGGCGCATTTTCCAAACGCAGAAACACAAATAGAAATCATTTCTGATTCTTCGACAACTATTTCAGACGACACAAACGACACTATAAATGGTATTATTTTGGGTGTTATATTTACTGTTTTGGTTTTGTTGGCGTTTACGCGCAACTGGCGCTCAACAGTTATTGCGGGCGTTGTGATTCCTGCGTCATTGATTGCGGGTTTTGAATTTATGAGTGCCAGTGGATTTACAATCAACGCGATTACATTGTTGGCTTATTCGTCTGCACTGGGGACATTGGTGTCAAATGCGATTATTTTGATTGAATCTGCGTTGCAAGAAATGCGCGCCGGCAAAGACTCTGAGACCGCCGCCATTGATGGAACAAAACGTGTTGCAGTTTCTGTTTTGGCGGGTGTCGGAACAAATGTCGTGGTGTTTTTACCATTGGCGTTTATGGGCGGTATTGTTGGTAAGTTCATGATTCAATTCGGTTTGACGGTTGTGTATTTAACACTGTTGTCGTTGGTGTTCAGTTTTACCCTTACCCCGATGATGATTGCAAAGTTCTTGCGTTTAACAAAAGAAAACAAACAAGAAATCGCCAAGAAAGATACCCAGAAAAAATCGTCATCTTGGTTGCATCGCTGGTTTGAATATCAAATGTTGCATGCGGGTCGTGTTGTCGGTATGGCGTTTTTGGTGTTGTTTGGATCAATGCTTTTGACGAATTTTATTGGTAATGAGTTCCAGCCCAGCACAGATGCCAATGAAATTACAATTACTGCACGTGCACCAATGGGGGCAACATATGAAAAGTCGTTGGATATTACGAACCAGATTGAACAGCGTCTTGTTGATATTCGTGAAGTAAAATCATTAACCGCAAAAATCGGTAACGAAGGATTACAAAATATCAATATTCGTGTGGAACTTATTGATAAATCTAAACGGTTTAAATCCGACAAGAAATTAGCCCAAGAAATGTTGCCGATGTTGAACGATATTCCAGATGCCGAGATTCAGATTCGTGCGGGCGAAGCAATGTCCAGTATATCGTCTGATATTGTTTTGAATATTTATGGTGAAGACGATGGCATTCGTGAAGGTTATGCGAAACAGATTATAGCGGAAATAAACAATATAGAAGAAATACAATCGGCGGTATTGGCACAACAAACACCAAGCAACGAAGTGCGCTTTATCCCAGATGCAGAAAAGATGGATTTTTGGGGCGTAAAGAACTCTTATGCGGGGACGGTGTTGCGTTATGCGCTGTATGGAAATGACACGTATAAGTATAAAGAAAACGGTAATGAATACCCGATAATTGTTGAATTTGCCAAGACATTTAAAACACAAAACTTGTTTGATGTGGTCTATGCCAATTCGCCAAAGGGCATGGTTGCGTTGTCGCAACTGGGGACCGCCGAAATTGCGCCGGCAACACCCGATATTCGTCGTCTGGATAAGAACAGATTGACGGAAATCGATATCAATATCGGTAAATCAACACTGGGGCCGGTCCAGAAAAAGATAGAGTCTGTTTTGCGTAAAATGGATTGGCAGACGGGTTATTCATATAGTTTCGGCGGTATGTCTGAAATCCAAGACGACACCACCGGCGAAATTGGTCAGGCGTTCTTGCTGGCATCTATTTTGACCTTTATGTTGTTGGCGGCGATTTTGAATTCTTTGATTCACCCGCTGACCATGGCGACCGCAATTATAACCAGTTTTGCCGGCGTGTTTGTTGTGTTGTTCTTGTCGGGTGCATCTATGAACATTGGTGCCATGTTGGCATTCGTTATGTTGGTTGGTTTGGTGGTGAATAACAGTATTTTGGTGTTGGAACCCGCGATTAACCGTATAAGACGTGGTGAAAAAGTTGCTGATGCATTGTGGGCAGAATTGACCGAACGCAAAAATATGGTGTTGATGACATCTATTGCGGTTGTTGCGGGTATGGCACCACAGTTGTTTGGTGGCGACGGTATGAAGACGGCAATGGCGGCGGTTATGATTGGTGGTATGTTGGCATCTATGGTTTGGACATTTACACTTACCCCGGCACTGTTTGTGGTAATGGAAAAATGTCGTGAAAAAATAAGTGGAAAAAAATAATATGCCCAAAGAGATAAGATTTTGTGTTCCCAATGGCAAATATTGGTTTTTAAGCCCGTTAGCTAGATTCCCAATAAAAATGATAGTTGATGGCATTGAATATGTTTTTCCATCAGTGGAACATTATTACCAGGCAATGAAGTTTTATGAAAATGACCGGCGATTTAATGTAATTTTGAATATGAAAAATCCGGATGATGCGCGCCGGATAACCAAAACGCCAGAGTATAAAGTAAATCGTCGTGCTGATTTTGATAAACATAAATTTGAAATCATGGAAGTTGCATTGCGTGCCAAGTTTGAACAAAATAAGTATGCCGCATATTTGTTAAGGAAAACAGGTGATGCAGTTTTAATAAAATCTTGTCCGATTTGTTATAAATGTGGATTTGGCATTGGTTCGGGCGAAAACAGAATCGGCAAAATCATGATGTCAATTCGTGATGAATTGTGTAACAATATAAGATAATAAAAACACCGGCAATCGCCGGTGTTTTTTTATTTCTTACTAATGTTCCACCAAGTATTTTTGGAAGTTTTTGACTGTGACATCCAGCCCCCCAGCTCGGTTGGCATGTGCCTTTCCCCCAATTTTGCGATAACCACGAGTGTGTAAACCGACAAAAGAGTCAAAACGGGCCTCGGGGATTATGTGACCGGTCACATCTTTGGCTTTACCAACCATATATAATCCGCCACCGGAATTTCCACCCCAAGATTGACATTGTAAGTTTGTAAGAGACAGAGTGGCATTTGGATCTTTATTGGTCTTGCACACACTTTCTTTTAATCGGGGGGTGTCTCGGAATATGTTGGAATCAACCCCATAGTCCGACATTTTTTTAAGAAACCCTTTTGCAGTTTTTGTCTGCATATCGATAGTCGGCTTTGTTCTGGTCATCACTTTAACAAAGTTTTCTTTATCAATGAACTCTTTTTTTTGCAGATTGTCATACAGGTATGAATAATATGCCTGTTGAAATTTTGTTATTTCTTGGTCGCTCATAATTTTTAATGCGCCATATCCCAAATATGATACCTGTTGAATAAATGCAGACATGGCGGGAACGCTGTCGCCAAACATGTCCAAAGAATGTTTCTTTACGAAGTCCATATCTTTGGCGGATGGGGTTAAAACCGCCCAATCACCCGTATAGGTAGACGGGTCGTTTTCTACATAGTTTCCAGTTGTTGGATTAGGATTTACAGAAATCTTGCGACCATTATATGCGATAAAGACCACATTTGATAAATCTTTGTTAACGATGCAATGTTTTGCTGTGACAATTCGTTCGCCAATCATATTAGCAGTGCAAATTGGCGCAGAACCTTTCTTATACTGCATCTTTAATACATATGAATATGGTTCGGTTGCCCATGTTGCATTATCAATATATTTTCGTTTGTCCAACGTGTATGTGTCCGCAAACAAGTTGTTTGCCACACTTAAACACAGCAACAAAAATGCGGTTTTTTTAATCATCTAGAAATCCCTATCTATGCCATATATATTATCACAAAATGGCAAGTTTTAAAATAACTTGTTTAAATATCAGCGTTTTTATTCTTTCATGTTTGAATCTTTTTATTTATAATCCGGGCAAGAGGTACGAAATGCAAAAGAAAACCAAAGTAGTTATTTTTGATTTTGATGGGACACTGTCTGCTATGGATGCAAACTATGAATTTGGGAAATACTGTTTCCGGCACAGTTTGCGGGCATGGTTGTTTTTACCAATAACTGCATTCGGTATGTCTTTTCGCTATGTGGCGCCCAATGCAAAATGGTGGCGACAAATTGGTCGGCGCTTTATAAGTGCCAAGATGGTGAAAAGATTGGCGCCGGCGTTTGTTGCCCAGCATAAATTAAATCGCTTTGGTTGGGCGGCGGAACGTGTGGCGGCGGAACGCGCGGCGGGAAATATTGTGATTTTGATTTCTGCGTCGCCCAATTACCTGTTGCGTCCATTGGTGGCGGATATGGTGTTTGATGACGTTATTTGTTCTGAAATGTATGCGGATAAACCATGGAAATATCATTTCTTGTGCTATAACAAAAACAAGGTTGTCGCATTTAATAAATGGGCGAAAAAGAACAAGGTTACCCCACGCGTTGTGCGTTCTTATTCCGACAGTTCATCCGACATGCCGATAATGGAATTAGCAGACGAACAGGTCTGGATTGACCGTAAGACGGGTGGCAGAATCGCGAAATAAAAAACCGGCTTTTGCCGGCTTTTTTATGTTTTTTTATTCCCCAAAATCAAGGTCGCGAATCTTTTCGGCACGTGGTGTGATTTTTGAAATTGATGTTTGCAGGTCGCTTACATCTTTTTGTGCCGCGGCAAAATGCTGATCTACTTTGCCGGCGCGTTCAGATAACCGCCCCAAATCGTCCAACAACATACTCAATTCTTTTTTAATTTTGGTTGCGACGCGTTTGATTTTTATGTCCGCCAGCACTGCGCGAATTGTATTCAATGCCGCCCATAATGTTGATGGCGAAACAATGAACACTTTGCGGCGGGCGGCATAATCAACAGTCGCCGGAAATTCGCGGTGCAATGTTTCAAATATAGATTCCGATGCGATAAACATCATTGCGGATTCCGCCGTCGTGCCGGGGATAACATACTTTTCCGCAATGGCATCAATGTGTTTGCGCACATCCAATTCAAATTGCTTTTTTGCGCCATCATCACCAACAACCATGCGGTTGTATGATTCCAGTGGAAATTTACTGTCGATAATCATGTCGCCCGGCGGGTATGGCAAGCGGATAACACAATCAGGGCGCACCCCCGTTTTCAGCACGCATTGGAAATCGTATGTTTCTGGTGGCATTATGTCAGCAACAATATCTTCCAGTTGCCTTTCCCCAAATGTTCCGCGTGCCTGTTTGTTGCCCATAAGTATGTTTTTAAAGTTCGCAATATCGGCACTGATATTTTTTAATTCAATCGCGTTTTGCGACAGTGCCCCCAAACGTTCGGACAGCCGTTCGCGCAGACGTGCATTATCTTCACGTAATGCCGAAATATCAACGGTCGGACGGCGGAAAAGCAGCACTAAAAGCATTAAAAAAATTAAAACAAGCAGAATTAAAATATAGGTTGTCATTTGGGTTTCCTTTGCTATCATACATTATAAGAGGTTTTGTAAATGTTGCAAATGAAACTTTGTGGCGATTTGGTATTGCGCGAAAAATGCGACGCGGTGGGTGAAATTACCCCCGATATTTTGCGCACCCTGGACGAAATGGTGCAAATGATGCGCGAACAGAACGGTTGCGGGCTGGCGGCACCCCAGGTGAACATCACAAAACGCTTCTTGGTTATGATGAATCCAGATACCGAAGAAGTGTTCAAAATGATAAATCCAAAAATCACCGCAAAAAGCGAAAAGAGTGTTGTGCTGGAAGAAGGTTGCCTGTCGGTATTGGGACCGGACGATTTGCCGGTGTTTGCCAATGTTTCGCGTCCAGAATCGGTTGATGTTGAATGGATGAACGAACGGGGCGAAGTTTTGGCGGCGCACATGTCGGGTTTGCCGGCACGCATTGTGCAACATGAAACAGACCATTTGGACGGGATTTTATTCATTGACTATTTATCGCCGGTCAAACGCGAAATGGTTATGCGCAAGGTAAGAAAGCATAAAAAATGAAACTGGTTTTAATGGGAACAAATGATTTTGTTGTCCCAATCTTTGAAGCGGTGCGGAATGCGGGACATGAAATTGTCGCGGTCTTTACGCGCGCGCCAAAGCCAGTTGGTCGTAAACAGGTTTTGACACCGTCGCCGGTGCATAATTGGGCAAATGAACATAATTTGACGGTGCACACCAACATAAAAGAATATAACTATACACCCGACATGGTGGTCGTTGTGTCGTATGGTGTAATCTTGCGTGAAAATGTTTTGAATTCGGCACCGATTATCAATATTCACCCAAGTGATTTGCCGAAATATCGTGGTCCATCACCTATTAGAACTGCGCTATTTAATGGCGATACGACAAGTGCGGTTTGCCTTATGCAACTGGTTGCGGAAATGGATGCTGGTCCAATCTTTATGCGCACGCCGTTTGAAATTGGTGAAAACGATACCAATGAAATTATTGAAAAACGTGTGTCGCAAATAGGTAGCGATATGTTGGTTGAATATTTAAATTCACCGGAAAAGTATAAACCGGTGGCGCAAAGTGGCGAACCAACATTTACGCGCAAGTTTACGGGTGATGATGAAATAATTGATTGGACAAAACCGGTACGTGAAATCCATAATCAGATTCGTGCGCTGGGGTGCGGACGCACAAAAATAAATGGTATAGAAGTCAAGATTTTGGAAACTCGCATGGAAAATGGCAAATTGAACATTGTGCGGATTCAACCGGCGGGCAAAAAGCCAATGGATTGGAAAAGTTTCCTTAACGGTCTGCGTGGCTCTGAAATTAGACTGGGGGAATAGTTATGTGTTTGAATATCGGACGCGATTTTTGGTGTGCTTATCAAGGCAGATGGGTTGCCGAATCTGAATTTAATGGTGCTGAATCTGGCTATTACCACGAACCTAAAAACGGAACACCGTATATGGCGGCATCATTGGGGCCGTGTGAATGTTTGACGTGTCCGGCAACAGATAAAAGGTCATGTCAGTGGCATTTGTGTGATCAGGTAAGAAAACTGAGTGAAGAACAGCGTTTAAAGTTGCAAAAACGTGCAAATGCTTTTGATGCGCATGGTAATTTTGTTGGGTCGTTAACTGATCTTAAAGAACTTGAAAGCAGATGCAGTCGTTGTATGCGGCAATATAAAATGAACGGTAAATTAAGGTAATGGTAAAAGGGTATTAAAATGGCAAATGGTATTGATTGCTTGAAATATTGTAGTTTGACGACCGAAGGGTATAATGAAATTGTAAACAGACCAGATGATGTTAGATGCCCGTGTTTGGGTTGCGCAGGTGCAAAATCGGCATCTTGCGATACAGTTAATTTGTCGGCAAAATTATTAATAGAATTGGATTTTTTACAAAAAATGCGTTGCAATAAATGCAAATACTATAACGGCAGATAAAGTAATGACACGATACAAAGTTGTTCTTGAATATGATGGCACAGATTTAATAGGGTGGCAGGAAAACCGCCAAGGCCCGTCTGTGCAGTCAATATTATCAGATGCAATTTTTGCGTTCTGTGGCGCACGTCCAGACATTGTTGGCGCAGGTCGGACGGATGCCGGTGTTCATGCGATTGGCATGGTTGCACACTTTGATTTGTCGGGTAAAACAGACGCAGAAACCGTTATGCGTGCACTGAACTTTTATTTGGTGAACAAACCTGTTTCAGTGTTAGATTGCGAAATTGTCGCGGGTAATTTTAATGCACGTTTTGATTGTGTTGCGCGCCACTATATCTATATTGTTTTAAATCGGTCGTCCGCACCGGTTCTGGATAAGAATCGCGTTTGGTGGGTGCCACGTAAATTAAATGTTGCCGCCATGAAACGCGCAGGTGCATTGTTGGTTGGCAAACATGATTTTACCAGTTTCCGTGCATCTGAATGTCAGGCAAAAAGCCCGATAAAAACATTGGACGAATGCAGAATCACAAAACGCGGTGATGAAATTATTTTCGAATTTTCTGCGCGGTCTTTCTTGCATCATCAGGTGCGGAATATGGTCGGCACTTTGGTTGAAATCGGAATCGGCAAACCATACGATATTGAAAAAATATTAAAGGCAAAGAATCGCAGCGCGGCGGGTCCAACCGCACCAGCGACGGGCCTCTATTTCGTTAGCGCGGATTATTCCAACGACGATTAGTTGGTACATAAATTACTTTCCCAGATTCATAAAGTGTAAATCCGCCGCGCAAGATTTTGTCTGCGCAACGTTCACCCTTGATATCCAAATATGAAACAATAAAGTCAATGTCGTCGTTGTCGCATAACATGGCGATATTCTTTTGCAGTGGTAAAAACTTTTGGGTGTATGCGATTTTATGTTTTGGTGTTTCAAAGATATA
>JAGCOQ010000028.1 GCA_017642625.1 Alphaproteobacteria bacterium
GAACAGCGACGAGAAAGGAATATCGGTGTGTCCCAGATATTTCGTCGCCAGTTCATCCAGCCCGTGCCCATGCAACGAGCCGTGCAGGGCATATGACAACAACATTGTGTCGTCAATCGGTCGAATCGCAGATGTTTTCCAACCCTCGTTTTCCAGAATATGCAGGTCGTATTTAAGATTGTGTCCGACCTTTACAACCTTCTTGTCTGTGAAAAATGGCCAAATATGTTTGCGAACAGTTTCAATGTCTAACTGATTCGGTGCGATGGTATTTGTCGCGAATAAATCACCGCCGGATGTTTGATGCCGAATCGGAATATATGCACCGCGGGCGGAATCCGTCGCCAATGACATGCCAACGATTTTGTCGGCTTCTTGATTTAATCCTGTTGTTTCGGTATCAAATGCCAAAACAGATTTAACATCTTTTAAAAACGCATCTAATTCTGCGGCGGTGCGAATAACAATAAACTCACTTGCAATTTTATTTTGTGGCGCGTGTGCAACTGGGGCGGGGCGTTCAGGTTCCGCAATATCGGTCGGGCAAGCGGACCCAGGGAAAACCATTGTTGGTTCAACTGTATCTGGGTTGAACTTTGACAATGGGAAAAGTTTTTCGATTTTTGCCGCCAGTGTGGAACTTTCCACCGCTTCGCGCACAAACTTCAACGCCGCCGGCGTATTAAAGTGCAGTGGCGTAATGGTCAGTCCATCCAGTTTTACATCACGTTTCAATGTCACCAGTTGGCGCGATATATACGCCATTTCTCGATTGTCGCGCAACATATTCCGCGTGCGCTCGTTCGTAATTTCATCAACATGCGCATACAGGTTGTCCAGCGTTCCGAATTGGTTAATCAGTTCAGATGCCTTTTTCGGACCGATTCCGCGCACCCCGGGCACATTGTCGGTTGAATCACCCATCAGTGATTGCACATCAACAACTTGGTCGGGACGAACACCGAATTTTTCCAGAACTTCGGGTTCGCGGACATCATGCGATTTCATACCGTCGTAAAGGAATACGCGGTCATTTACCAACTGCATTAAATCTTTATCACTGGTGATAATGCGCGTCTGGTCATGTGTGTTTTGTTGTGCCAGTGTTGCGATAACATCATCTGCTTCGACCCCTGGAATACAAAGAACCGGCACACCCATATCGGCAAGACCGGTGCGAATCATAACGCCTTGACTTAACAGGTCGGCGGGTGTTTCCGCGCGATTAGATTTGTATTCAGGATAAATATCTTGGCGGAAAGAAATGCGCGACGCATCAAACACGCACACAAAAGAATCATTTGGCTTTGCCGCCGCCAGCACCGGCAAAATCATATTAAAAAATCCATACACCGCACCGATTGGGGTTCCGTCGCGCCGCGTCAAGCGACTGTGCACACCATAGTATGCGCGAAATAACAACGAATTCCCATCAATCAGTGTCAGCATATGAACTTAACCCATGTTAGAATACAAAACGCAATTTAAGGCGCGCGTCATAATACATTGCGTCAATCGCCTCGTGTTTCCATTCGTACACTTCGGGCATATACATCAGGCGACCTTCTAAATCAATTTTTAATGGCATAGCAGGCAGATTAAATGTCACACCCAACATACCTTGATACGCGATAGTCGTTTCTGTATCAATGTCAAAGCGGTCGTGGTCATATTTATAGTCAAGCACCGCACCAACACCCACACCAATGTATGGATTTGCGACAACTTCACCCATGAACTTTACATATGCGTTGCCCATTACTGTCTGCATATCAATCTTGCTAGATGCCAGATAATCATATTCCGCTTCGAACCGAACAACCGGCAAATCAATACCTAACACAGCACCATATGACCGTGCCGACCAATCGTCGCCATCGAATTCGTCTTCTTCGGAATACATGGACATTCCGCCCAAACCCAGTGAACCACCAGCATAGAGATCATACAACATTTCAGATCTAGCATTTGTTGTCGCAATCGCTAAAATAGCAGCGGTTAAAAAAGATGCGTAATTTAATTTCATTTTTTCCCCTTTTGTATGATAATATAGTAGAAAA
>JAGCOQ010000029.1 GCA_017642625.1 Alphaproteobacteria bacterium
CGGGCCGGTCCAATACCGTGAATATAGCGCAACGCGATTTCAATGCGTTTTTCTGCTGGAATGTTAACACCTGCTATACGTGCCATTTTTCATTTTCCTTTTTATTACTTTGACGCAAACCTGCGTCGTTTTGCCGCCCCAGAACACTGCCGTCAGAGTCGTGGGGTTATTTTATTTTGCTGGATTATTCTAGAATAAATCCAACAAAAGTCAAATCTTGTTTTAGTTGCGGAACCGCCCATGCTTCTGTGCGTGTCCGACAACACCTGTATATTGTTTCGCGACCAAGTATGATTGAACCTGATTCATGGTGTCCAGTATAACACCCGCGACGATAAGGACGCTGGTTCCACCAATGGTCAGTGGCATACCGGCATGTGTGTTCAATATAATTGGCAACACACACACAACGATAAGATACACAACACCAATCGCCGTTGTACGCGATACAACATCATCCAAATACTTGTTGGTTTGTTCACCAGGACGAACACCCGGGATATAGCCACCCATGTTTTTCAAACTGGTGCTGGTTTCTTCGGAATTGAACACCACAGCCGTTTGGAAATACGCAAAGAACGCAATCAACACCGTGTACAAAATAATGTATGTCCACGCACCATATGTAAAGAATCCCAAAACCTGTTGCACAATCAAGTTTTCACTTTGCACGAAACGTTGCACAAATGCCGGCAACATCATAATAGAAGCCGCGAACACCGGACCCATAACGCCCGACATATTCACCTTGATCGGCAAGTAAGATGCATTTGTATTCATAACGCCGTTGGCTGCAACTTGACGTGGATACAAAATCTGGATACGACGTTGTGCCTGTTCAAAGAACGCGATCAAAGCGATAATACCAACAACGAATGCAACGGTTAAGGCAATCATTGCCGGCGACATTTGACCAACGGAACCCAAACTGAACAATTTACCAACACCACTTGGAACCTGTGCAATAATACCCGCAAAGATTAACAGTGATGCACCCTGACCAACACCACGCGCGGTAATTTGTTCCGCCAACCACATGACGAACACAGTTCCACCGACCAGCGCAATAATAGCAGACAATTCAAATGCAAACCCAGGGTTCACAACCGCAGGAATGCCATTGACCGGCGCCATAGATTCCAAACCACGAACAACCGCCCAACCTTGAACGACTGCCAAGAACACCGCCAAATAACGTGTGTATTGGTTAATCTTGATACGACCCGATTCGCCTTCTTTACGCAAATCATTAAGATTCTTGCTGGTTGCGGTTAACAACTGCAAAACGATAGATGCTGAAATGTATGGGAAAATGTTCAATGCCAAAACAGACATACGCGACAAAGAACCACCACTGAACATATCAAACATGCCCATCATGCCACTGCCTTCGCCACTGAACAAGTGCAGAACCGCGGATGCGTTCACACCCGGCAGCGGAATAAAAGAACCAATACGATAAACAATCAACGCACCCAATGTGAACATGATGCGCTTTTGTAAATCGGTCAAGTTTCCAAAATATTTTTTCAAGAATTTCATTGC
>JAGCOQ010000030.1 GCA_017642625.1 Alphaproteobacteria bacterium
CAAAGAATCAAGAACTATGTTTGACATTACATTTAATTTTATCATAAATCGACCCTTGAATCAAAATGCTTTATTTGATAAAATAAAAAAAAAGAGAGAACAAAAATGAAGAAATCATGGATTTTTGCACTTTGTGCTGTATTGGCGCTGGGCGCGTGTTCTACGGGCGATACACCGTATAATACCGAAGATTTTGAAAACGGTGGTGCAGATGCCCCACTGTATAATGAACGCACCAGTCAGTTTATGCAGGCGGATAATCAATATTCCAATATTGATTCGTATAAGCCAAAGACCGCACGTGAAAAAGAAGAACATGATAATAAATGGCGGACATCACGTATGGAAACGCGTTGGCAAGAATACAGGGGAACAATGGTTCGTGTTCAAATCTTGCTGGGGAACAGTGATGTGCGCGAAATGCGTCTGCGCGTGATGCAGAATGCAGACGGTATGGATATTGATGGCGATGCCAGAAGCATATTGGCCAAGGTTGCCGACTATGAAATGAAGCGCGTTTGTGGCCGTAACACCGACAGTATCGTTATGATTTACGACAAACCGTCGTTTGATGTTATGCGCCCGACACCATATTATGACTATCGTATGGAGGCCGAAGGGGCAACTATGCGTGAATATGGTTTCCGCTGTGTTTATAACAATTAAGAAAGCCGGCAAAAAAGCCGGTTTTTTTATTGGGTAAAAAAACAAAAAATAACAATATTTTCTGCTTGCTTTTTATGGCTTTGTTTTAATATATTTACATTGGACAAGAAAAAAAGGGGTTAATCATGAAAAAATTTATGTCTGTATTGGGCATCTGCGGTGTTGCTTTCTTGGCGGCATGCGACAGCAATGCTGGTGCAAAGAACGGTGATACCGTTGTTATTGACTTTGCTGGCTATTTGGACGGCGAACAATTCGAAGGTGGCACAGCGGCTGGCTTCCCATTAACATTGGGCAGCGGTCAATTCATCCCAGGCTTTGAAGATCAAGTTGTTGGTATGAAAGTTGGCGAAACACGTGACATCAACGTCACTTTCCCAGAAGAATACCCTGTTGAAAACTTGGCTGGCAAACCAGTTGTGTTCAAAGTCAGTGTTCAAGAAATCAGAAAGAAATAATCATAACCTTGAAAAAAACCGCCCGTTTGGGCGGTTTTTTAATCAACTGCGACAATAAATATTTTTGCCTTGTTGGCTTCACGGATAACATTTGCCTTGTCAACAACAAAGCATGTTTTTGTGTTCACAACAATTCCACGCAGGTGTGCCGCCGCAACCGCACGAATCGTATCAACACCAATGGCGGGAATATCAATACGCAAATCTTGACCTGGTTTAGTCATCTTGGCAAACACACCACTGGTGCGGCGGTTGTTTTTGCGCATATCGACAACACGTTTCAGCATTTTTGCGGTGCCTTCGGCAGCCTCGACAGCGATAACTTGTTTATCAACAACAACAGATGCACCAATATCTTCGCGACCAATTGTGTGTGATACACTGATTGCGCGTTCAATATCAGCCTTGTCTGATTTTGTCGGTTTCGTTTTTGTTTGAACACCCGCGGTTTCAAATGTTAATTCGGGTGCTAAATCCTGGGCGGCGACTACCTTGAACCCGCGCTTTTCCAAAACTTTATTTAATGCAGTTGCCATTGAATCATACCCCCGTTGATGTTTCATAATACTTATTAGTGCCGTCAGCGACCACAGGTCAGGGCGAATGTCATACAAATTCGGATGACCAATCGCACCAACAAATGTCATTTTATTTATTCCGCGACGACGCATTGCACGAACCGCACGACCCGCACCCCCAAGGCGCACAATTAAATCGGGATTAAGTTTTGGATCAACAAAGTTTTTAAGTCCGATTACATACACATCCCAACCCGCACGGCGCAACGCGTCGCGTGTAAAGAACGGTAATTGTAATGCGCCGGCGATTAACGCTATTTTTTTGTCGTCGGTTTTGTTCTGTTTTTTCATGATATATTAAGGTTACGAATAAATCGCACTAGAATCAAGTTGCAATTTATGATAATATTTGTGTATAGTAAAAATCGGGTAGAAAAAGATGAAAAAAATTACTTGTTTATTTGTCGCGCTGTTGATGGCAATGCCAGCACACGCAAGATACAGCAACCGTCAGTTTAAATCTGAAATCTCGCACGGGGTGGACTTGGTCGGAACCGAAAAAAATATTGATGTTGTCGCGGACGACGCACCGGGGGCGTTGGGTTTGGACGTTTATCAAAAGGTTGGTGTGGTTGATAATTCAAACACAACAATGTTTATTCCAACAACAATGTATGTGCGTGCCGGTGCCGGACTTAACCTGGGGTTTGCAACGGACTATGCCGGATTTGGTGGTAAAAAATATGAATCCAGCGGCAGTTATACCGTCCAACTGGGACTTGGGTGGAATCTGTCGTCGTATGTGCGGACCGAAATTGATGCACAAATGTCAACTTTCACTTTTTCTGATTTAGATGATTATCAGGCAAATTATCAGACAGTTGGCGGAATGTTGTATTTTGATTTTGCACGTCGCTATGTTCAAACGGGTGATGTCACACGTATGCGCCATTTTGTGCCGTTTATGGGTTTGGGTGTTGGATTTGGTCAATATGAATTCGAAGGCGCAGATGGTTCCCATGGTTTTGTGATTGCGGCACCACGTGCAACATTTGGATTTAACATTATGTTTACTGACTTAATCGGAATTGATATTGCGTATCAGTATCAAATGATGATTGGCAACGGATTCGGTTGGGGTGTGCGTAATGGCGGTGTTGATAACATCAGCAATGTTATCGCATCATTACGGGTGAACTTCTGATGGGGTGAATAAGATGAAAACAAAATTATTAATTGGTGCATTATGTTTAATTGCAACAACGGCGAACGCGTCTATTCCATACCGTGTGCGTCAGGTCAGAACCCCGCAGTCTGAATTGCCAGATGGTCATGACAGCGAAGCGTATGCTCGTGGACACCGGTTCTATGTCGGTGGAATGTATAATTATTCATTGTGGCAATCATACAGGGATGAAACAGATTTGTTGAAAGAGGGCAAAGATACATCTTCTTTTGATGTTGTTGCCGGCTTGCGTATTTATGATGTTTTCCGTTTGGAAGCGAACTATACACGCACAAATGCAAAGTGGAACGATTTGTCATTGACGGGTAATACAGTATTCCTTAATGCGTTCTTTGATGCGCGTATCGACAGTATGTATCGCTTGTTCCGTTCACAACGTTTTGTGCCGTATGTTGGTTTGGGTGCTGGTCTAAGTGGGAACGAAGCTGATGGCGCAAAGATTGATGATAAAATTAGCCCTGCGGTTGCAGTGATGGGTGGTTTGGGTTTCGAACTGGGCGAATGTTTTACAGTTGATGCGGGCTATCGCTATATGTATATGTTTTCGCCAAAGTTTGATGTAATAGAAGGATTGAATCCGACCGCACATCAATTCCGCATTGGTGCGCGTATCAATTTTTAATATAAAATGAAAAAGTGTCCGTTCTTTGGTATTTGTGGTGGTTGCAAGTATGATTTTGCCGCCGCCGATTATCACGAACAAAAATTATCTGAATTGTCGGGTGTGGATTTGACCGGTGTGCCACGTTGGGCAGATGCGGGAACGCGTCGTCGTGGTGATTTCTGTTTTGCGGGTAATGAATTTGGTTTGTTTGAATCGCATTCTAAAAACATTGTGCCGGTGCAAAAATGTCCAAATATGGTGGCGGAAATAAATGCGATTTTGCCACGCGTTGCGAAATTGCCATGGGGCGGTTCGGGTTCGTGCCTGATAACTGCATGCGAAAATGGTATTGATATAGTTATAAACGCAGATGTTCCATACTTTACGCCAGAGTTTAAATCGGCGGCGGAAAAAGTTGGGGCGATTCGCGTTGTTTGGAATGACCGTGTTGTGTGCCAAACGGCAAAACCAATAATCAAGTTTGATGATGTTGCGGTTGAATACCCCGCAGGTGCATTTTTACAACCCGGAAAAATGGGCGAAAAAATACTGCGTGATATGGTTGTGTCGGCGGTTGGGAAATCTAAACGCGTTGCTGATTTATTCTGTGGTTTGGGCAGTTTCACATTTGCAACACACGCAGATGGTTTTGATATTGTTGGCACTGGTGTAAAACGCGACTTGTTCAAGCATCCATTGACGGTGGGTATGTTAAAACAATACGACTGTGTGATAATGGATCCGCCGCGTGCCGGTGCGTTGGCACAAAGTCGCGAATTGGTTAAAAGTGATGTTGCACGTGTAATCTATGTTTCGTGTAATCCGCAGACATTTAAACGCGATATGGGAATCTTGACGCGCGGTGGATATAAGTTGCGCGATTTAATACCGGTGGATCAATTTGTGGGAAGTAGCCACTGGGAACTATTTTCCGTTTTTGAAAAATAAAAAAAACGCCGCCGTTTCCGGCGGTGTTTTTCGAATGCTCTTGAAAGGAAGGAAAGGAGAAAAAGAAATAGAGCATTCTTAACTGGTTGGGGCCCAGAGTCCAGAGGAGAGAGAATGTAGGAGGGAGTCTGAATCCCTGAACCCCTGTGCCATCAGGTTTGACCCCTTTGGCGTTGTCATCGGGTTTAACCCCTTTGACAAACATTAATATAAGACAATAAATATTATTTGTCAAGTATTTTGTCAAAAATATTTTTTGGGTAAGATTTTGCCCCTGTTTTTAGGGGTGTTTCTTATAAAAAATCAAGCAAAATCAATGTATTCCTAGGAAATGGTGCCTGTTGTCAAAATGGGGGCGGTGGAATAATATTTTTGCTGTATTTGAAAAAATTTGCAGCAAAGAGGGGAGAAAATGACACATGATGATGTATGGCGTGCCATAGAACGATTCGCAACCGAACATGGTATGTCTTGTTCTGGATTGGCTAAAAGCAGTGGGCTGGATCCAACTACATTTAATCGCAGCAAGCGGTGGTCCCGCGAAGGTCAGCCACGTTGGCCATCGACCAACAGTATTTCCAAGATTCTTGCATCCACTGGTTCTTCTATTGCCGATTTCACAAAATATATAGATGTGCCACCACCGGAACACGAATAGGTCAGGGTGTGTTTTATACTTGTGCCATAACTTTTGTCGGTTGTGGCATTTTTTATGGACAATATAAAATATATACTTTATTCTGATTGTTATGTTAAAAGGTATTCGGATTTATTCTGCTGATAATGTTTGGCGTGGAATATTGCACGATTTGGGTGCAACTGTTTTGGATGCGCCAACAAATACAGATATAAATCTGGATTCGTTAAATATAGTTATGCCTGTTTCGCCATTGGAATTAAAGTCGGCGTTGATTGGTGCGTCGGATGCATCAAAAATTATTCGTAAAGTGTTCGGAACAAATGTCCGGTTGTCTAATCTGCATACGCAAATCATTGTGCAGTTATATAAATCGGGCGGTATGGATTCAGCAGAATTGAAAACCGCACTGGGATACAGTCCAGATGCCGCAACACATACTATTGACACTGCTATATATCAGTTGCGTAAAATGTATGGGCATAATTTTATTGTAAATGAAAATGGGGTTTATCACATTGGCAAATTATAAAGTAGTTTCTTTTGATAAAATCCCAAGCACTCAAACGTATGCACACGACATGATTGCCGATGGTCGTGGTGCGGATCATATCGCTGTGTTGGCGGATGCACAATCGGCGGGACGTGGTCGCTATCAACGCACATGGGTTTCGCATCATGGTAATTTATATGTAAGTTTTATATATGCGTGCGAAGAACGTGATGCGCGTCTTGCTTATTCTGTGGGTGTTGCGATTGCAGAAACTTTGATTGCGTTCGGCATAACACCGACAATAAAATGGCCAAATGACATTTTAATAGATGGCAAGAAAGTATCTGGCACACTTATTGAATATTCTGGTCGCTTTGTGATTGTTGGTATCGGAATAAATATAAAAACTAATCCGACCGTTGATGCGCCGTATAAAACAACAAAACTTGATAATTATGCATCTGTGTCGCGTGATGAATTGCTGAACAAGTTAATGCGTAATTTGGACAAGTGGCGCGGAACTGATTTTCGTGCGGTTCGGACGCGTTGGACTGAATTGGCGGCGGGATTGAATCATACTGTAAAGTATCGTGGCGAATCAGCCGAATTGATTGGAATAAATGAAAATGGCGCGCTGGTGTTGCGGCGCGAAAGCCAGTATTTCTTGGTGTATGGTGACGAAATAACAATGCGATAAAATATTATATCTTGACTTTTAGGTCGATTTGTGATACTATATATGTCGTCAAAGATAGAGATTATGCCCACACGAAAGTGTGGTTTTTTATTTTTCGCGACCCGTTTTATCGGGTCGTTTTTTTTGTTCAACAACATGGGGGGAACATATGCAACTGGCATTGATACATAATCCAGATGAATCGCAAATCATCATATATAAAATCGCGCGGGTTATATATGCGGAAACATATTTACCCACCCTTGCATCAGTAGAGGCATTGGCGTCCATGATTAAGAATATTGCCAAACAATCAAATCGCGGTGTCGCAGATGTTATTGATGATGCAGATATGTTCAATTCACTGCAACCCGAATCACCACGACATAAATATTTATCTGTGTGTGCGACAGATCGCGCGTTTCAAATGTGTCTGCGTGTTGTAAAGCGGATGGTGTTTGGCGATTTGCCCGATTGCTGTTCGGGCGCAACACGATTCCATCACACAGATGAAATGCCCGATTGGGCGGTGGCACGCGGGTATATTGCGGATGTTGACGGGTTGTTGTTTTACGATATGGGGGCACAATGAAGATAAGTTTTGTTAATGGTGGAATGTTGGCTGATAAAAAGACCCACATAATGTTTGGTGTTGGTTTGTTGTCGGCGATTGCATCATATCTGGTCGGTGATACCGACATATTCGTAATGCTGGAAGCAATATTCACACTGGTTGGAATATATTTTATGCACAAATCTGATAATACAAACAAAGGAAAGTAAGATGGATAAAATCCCACAGAAGTTTTTAAACGAAGATGGCACATTAAATACTGATTCGTTATTGAAATCGTATAATGAATTGGAAAAGAAAATTGGAACAATGGTATCAATACCCAATTCCGAATCAGATGATGCAACGCGCGAACGCTTTAATCGTGCGATTGGTGTGCCGGATGATGTATCAGAATATCCAACAGATGAAATGTTCGATAACGATTCGGTTCGACAAAAATTTCATGATATTGGATTGACTTGTAATCAAGTTGAACAGATTTATAAAATCGCAAATGAATTTTTATCACCTGTGTTATCAGAATTATTTTTAATGCAAAATGAAACAAAAGCGATAATGGAATTAAAAAATTATTTCGGTGGCACAGAAAAAATGAATGATGCTTTGCATGCGATTAACGCATTCGGAAATAAGTTTCTACCACATGATGCATTTGAATCGCTGTGCTCTACACCCCAAGGAATCCAAGGCGTGTATAAGATGATGCAATCAATGGAACCGAATGTTGAAACACAAAAAAATGAAAATCAGAACCTGACTGATGATGATTTACGACGCATGATGCGTGATCCAAAATATTGGCGTGATGGTGATCCAGAGTATGTTCGTAAAATCGAAAATGGTTTTAAAAAATTGTATTCTTAATTTAAAAAAAAGGCACTTTCTTCTTTACTAATTTTTTTCTTTAATATAAAATACAAGTAAGAACAAAAAAATTTGTTCTATCCAAAAACAATAAAAGGAGAGAAGAATGGCATTCACATTCTTGAAACCAGCTGCTAAAAAACCAGCTGCTAAAAAACCAGCTGCTAAAAAGCCAGCTGCAAAGAAACCAGCTGCTAAGAAGCCAGCTGCAAAAAAACCTGCTGCTAAAAAAGTAGCAAAGAAACCAGTTGCAAAGAAAGTCGTTGCAAAAAAGCCAGCTGCAAAAAAGCCGGCCGCAAAGAAAGTCGTTGCAAAAAAACCAGCTGCTAAAAAAGTAGCAAAGAAACCAGTTGCAAAGAAAGCCGCGGCAAAAAAGCCAGTTGCAAAAAAACCAGCTGCTAAAAAGCCATGTGCAAAATGTGCAAAGAAAAAATAATAAATAATTATTTATTATAGTTTCGGGGTCGGTTCATCCGAC
>JAGCOQ010000031.1 GCA_017642625.1 Alphaproteobacteria bacterium
ATCACAAATACACCAGAACGTGCTTTGGAAGATGCTGCTAAATCAGATGAAAGATATGCAAACGGAAAAACATTGGCATTAGATGGTATGCCTATTGCGATGAAAGATTTGTTTGCAACGCGTGGCATTCGTACAACTGCGGCATCCCACATGCTTGAAAATTTTGTTCCAGAATATGAATCTACAATTTCACAAAAATTCATTGATGCTGGCACAGTATTGTTGGGTAAATCTAATCTGGATGAATTTGCAATGGGCACATTTTCTAAAACTTCCTATTTTGGTGCACCAGTAAATCCATGGCAAATCGAAAAACATTTAACAGCCGGCGGTTCATCTGGTGGCTCTACCAGCGCGGTCGCAGGTGGTCTTGCAATGGGTGCAACCGGAACTGACACGGGTGGTTCGATTCGTTTTCCGTGTTCTATAACTGGCTTGGTCGGTATGAAACCAACATACGGTTTATGTTCTCGTTGGGGATGCGTTGCATTTGCGTCAAGTTTGGACACTCCGGGTCCAATTACCAGAACAGTTGAAGATGCCGCATTGTTGCTGTCTGTAATGGCGGGTCACGACGACAAAGATTCAACCAGCAGCCCAAATGCTAAATTTGAAAGTGATGGCAATTTGCAACCTGTATTGGGTGACGGTAAAAAATTGCGTATTGGCGTAATCAAAGAATTCAACAATGTTGAAATTTCACAAGATATGAAAAGTCTTTTTGAAAAACGAATCGCTGATTTAAAATCTATGGGTGCCGATATTGTCGAAGTTTCTATACCAAATGTTTTGGATGCTTTGGCGGCATACTATATTATCGCCCCAGCAGAAGCATCTTCGAATCTCGCACGTTATGACGGTATGAGATACGGCTTGCGTGTTGAAGGAAGTGATTTATACGACACATACAAAAAGACACGCGCTGCGGGTTTCGGCGAAGAAGTGCAACGCCGTATGTTAATCGGCACAGCCGTTTTATCGAGCGAATCTTACGAAGTATATTTTATGCAGGCTGCCCGCGTTCGTCGTATGATTGCAGATGCTTTTAACAGTGCATTTGAACAGTGTGATTTAATTGTTTGTCCATCTGGCGCATCAACAGCGATGCCACTTGATTCAGATTTAACCCCGTTGGAATATTACGCATTGGATTTATTCACAGTTGCAATGAACTTGGCTGGCGTTCCAGCGGTATCTGTTCCATGCGGATTGGCGCAAAATGGATTACCTTTGGGTATGCAAGTAGTTGGTCGTCGTTTTGACGATATGCGTGTTTTGCAATTGGCAAAGCACATTGAAACAGCCGCAGCGTTTGATAATCGTCCAACAAAAGTTTTGGGGGAATAAACGGTGTTGAAAAAAGATAGCAATAAAAAAATGGTGGCTAGAAGTAGAATCGAACTACTGACACAGGGATTTTCAGTCCCTTGCTCTACCAACTGAGCTATCTAGCCATCCGTGGGACACATAATAAAGTATAAAAAAACAAAAAGCAAGGAAAAAGAAAAATGTTTACGATAAAAGGCAAAACACAAGATTGGGAAGTTGTTATTGGTTTGGAAACTCATATAGAAGTGCTGTCTAACAGCAAAATTTTTAGTGGTGCATCTGCTGATTATAACCCAACTGTCGCACCAAATACCCAAGCATGTATGGTTGATGTCGCCATGCCAGGAATGTTGCCGGTGTTGAATAAATATTGTGTTGAACAGGCTATTAAATTCGG
>JAGCOQ010000032.1 GCA_017642625.1 Alphaproteobacteria bacterium
CGGGTGACATTATCAACGCCGGCTTCGGTAAGTGTCACATGGCGATCTTTTTCATCTTTCTTGAAATCGTCGGGTCCCAATTTTACAACGACATCATCAACGCGTGCATACAGTTGGCTGACATCTTCGGCGGGGCCGGAAATGATAAGCGGTGTGCGCGCTTCGTCAATCAAAATACTATCAACTTCGTCAACGATACCAAAGAACAGCGGACGCAAAACTTGTTGTTCCTTGGAAAACTTCATATTGTCGCGCAGGTAATCAAAACCCAATTCAGAATTAGTCACATATGTAATATCACACGCATACGCGGCACGACGTTCTTCGTCGGTCATATCATGTTGAATAACACCAACAGAAAGTCCCAAGAAACGATAAATCTGACCCATCCAGTTTGCGTCACGTGATGCAAGGTAATCGTTCACCGTAATCAAATGTGCGCCTTTGCCATATAACGCTTTCAAGAACATTGCCAAAGTCGCAACCAGTGTTTTACCTTCACCAGTTTTCATTTCGGCAATTTGACCGTCGTTCAAAACCATACCACCAATCAATTGCACATTAAAATGGCGCATGCCAACGGTTCGGATTGCAGCCTCGCGCACAAGGGCAAACGCATCTGGCAAAATGGATTTTTCTTTTTCGCCACCGTTCAGACGTTCACGCAAAGCCACCGTTTGTGCGCGTAATTCGTCATCACTCATTGCGTGATATTTAGGTTCCAAATCATTGATAATTGAAACGGTTTTGTCATAAGATTTAACTAATCTGTCGTTCGCCGACCCCAGCAGTCTGGTTAAAATATTCAACATTTTTTATTTTCCTTGTCTTTTACCACGAAATATATAGCAATTTTGCGCCTTTCCGTCAAGTTTCTTTATGATATAATGCGCATTGCCGTCGGGTGCAAGTGCTATTTTACATTAAAAACACATTTTTTGAAATATTTATGTGAAAAATGGCAAAAAATATGATATATTATGCTTGAAAAATAAAGCAGGGGGGATTTTATCATGCGGGCACCAGTAAGACCATTAAGCACTGCGGACATAACCAGCGAAGTTTTCACTATTTCACCAACCCAAATTGACTATATTGCGCGGGTTTTTGGTGACGGCGTGGCGGATGCAATGAATATGCGCGCTTTTGCGGGCAAGATTCGTGAAATCGCCAATTCTTCTTTGCGCCATGCGTTGAACAGCGCGCGCCACATGGGCGAATAATTAAAAAACTTGAAAATCTGTATTTCTGCACTAATATTTAACTGTCAGATGGACAGGGCATAGCCGTCGCAATTTTGTGGCGGAGGAAAGTCCGGACTGCACGGGACGACATACAGGCTAACAGCCTGGCGGGGTGACCCGACGATTAGAGGAACAGTAACGCACGCGATTAAATTCGTATGAAACGGCCAATCTCTATGTGCAGCAACTTCAAATAGGCCACCAATTGATTGTCCCGATCAGGTGGCGGGTAGAGGGCTTGACGCCCGATGGTAACATTGGGTGCAGATTAATTATGTCCGTTACCCCACGATTGTTAGAAATGACAATGTGGGGCAGCACAGAATCCGGCTTATCGTTTATCTGGTAATAAAAACCGCGCCAAACGGCGCGTTTTTTATTGATTTTACGGTTTGTTCTATGTTACTATGAATTCCATAGTGAAAGGCTAAAATTACCATGGAATTAACTTATAAGAAAATTGACGAATCCGACAAAGAACAATTATTTAATTTGATAAAAGTTGTCTTGGGTGGTCTGCCAAATCCAGATTTTTTCATTCCATACGAACAATGGGAATTGGACAATATGTTTGATGATGTCAATTATGCACCATTGTACGGTGCTTATGACGGCGACAAATTGGTTGGGATGGCACAACTTTATGTATCACAAGACATGTTGGCCGATTTTAAGAAAGAATATGGACTGACAAAATACAAGGTTTGCGAACTTGGTGGAAATTTGGTTTTGCCGGAATATAGGGGGCGGGGAATTACGACAACCCTGCAAATATTGGAATTGAATTTAGCCAAGACATTGGGATTTGATTATATTATTTCAATGGCACATCCTGATAATATTGGAAGTTGGAAAACAGCAGAAAAAATAGGACTAAATTTCATAAAAGAAACAACTCTGTCCAATGGTTTTGTAAGAAGATTATACATGAAGAAATTAAGCGAAGATTAAAACAATCATCCTTGCTATTTTATCTGGCCGTCTTTCATTGCGACAACCAGCCCATTAAACAACACCCGTGCATTATCCAATGCGGCGTTGCGCCAACCGTTATCTGTTGGATACCAACTTTCCGTCAAGTGCCGCAGGGTTTTTGGATTGATTTTGCCAAAGTGCAACAAATCATACCGCGCATCACCCATATCCATACGTTTATATATCGGCGACATCATCGGGAATTCGCCTGTGCCAATTTCAAAGTCAGCCGTCCGAATCGGTATGTCGCGCGATTTATAACGCGATTCCAAACAATCAACCAAATCGCCCAACAACACTGGACCAAAACGCGCGTTTTCATCGGGAACTATTGCGACATCACCCGCCAGCCACGACATAAAGAACCGCGTATTCGGATGATCCAACGGATGCGACACCAACAGTTGACCCGTCACACGACCTTGTTTACGCCAAAACCGCCCCAGACCAGTATGCAAACCAATCGAAGTCAATGATTTCGCATCCCCCGACATAATCTTGTCATATATACGCATGGTCATTTCGTTTTCAGGCATCTGTGCCGCACCACCATAAAACAGCCCATATGGATGCTTGTATTGCCCATTACTTATCGCCGCCCAAACACCGTCTTTTTGTTGAATACTGCGATAGGCAAATGTTTTCAGTGCTTCTTTCTTCTTTACATCATCTGGTTTTGATAACAACAAATCGTGCACCAAATCATATTTTGGATTTTGTGGCAATTTGTCAGGTTGTGAAAAATCAATGCCGAAATTACGGTTCAAGTCAACCAGTGCGCCGTCGCGTGCGAAATCGCGAACCTCGCGCATGCGGTGTTGCATTCCCCAACCGTTTATAATGTGAATCAGCACGATTGTATAATTATCCAAGATTTTACTGCTAAACATCGGGGCAAATTCATTCAGAAACATATTCTGGGCGGCACTGCCAAAATAACCCTCGATTCCATGAACGCCGGAGTTTATAACGACCCTGTGCGGACCATTGCCAATCAAGACATATGGAATATTGTATTCTGTGCCTTCGGATTTACACCAATGCACCTTGCCAAACGGCAATGCAGACGCATAGTCTTCGAACTTTCCTGTCGCGCCGAACCAATCTTCTGAATAGTATTTATCCATAGGGGCACCTTTTGTTTTTCTCCCCCCGTACATTACATAACTTTGCCACTTGTGGGGTAAAAGGTCAATTGAATCTTTTCCCACTTTTCAAACTCATTTTCCGGCAACATACGCAACGGCTGGCAAGTATTTATCGCCGAACGAATTGTTTCCAACACATAGGCAAACGCAGGATCCGTTTCTGCGCGCGCAGCCGATTCAAACCACACATCACGCACCGTTCCATTCTTGCGCATTGTTAAAAGTGCGACCGCACGAATATCTGATATATCAGGGCGATTTTTATCAATCACCCAGCAACGCGTCATTGCCACGCGCAGGGCATCAACCACCGAAACATTTAATGTGCGATTTAATGAAACGCTTTCACGATTGACGCGAATTACCATTTTCTTCTTTGGTGCCGCCGGCATTGGTTCAACCTTGTCTGGTTCTGGTGTTGGTTCCGCTTTCTTGTCCGGTTTTGCTTCGGGTTCCGGATCCACCAATGACGGTGTTTCAATTTCTTTTTCTGGTGCGTCCGGTGCCGGCGCGGGTTCCGGTTCAGATGTTTGTTCCGGCTTTACAACCGGCGTTTTATCTTCGATTGGGTTAGTGTTATAAAGTTTTGTTTCATCACCCGACACCTTCACAGAGTTCAAGTCTATTTCCATAATCTGAATACGGTCGGGCGCAACCAACATTGCGCGATTCACCAATACCGCAAAAGATGTCACCATTATAGCAATTAAAATCAAATGTCCAACCACGGACACCATCAGATTTTCCAGTGAAAATTGCTTGTCTTGGTTCATTTCTCTGCTTTCGTTCGCAGACCCACACGTTGAAATCCGGAATCTTTTAATTTACCCATAACGACCATGACCGCACCATAGTCAGCGCGCTTGTCGCCGTTTATCATAATGGACAACTGGGGGTTTTCGCCACGCATTGCGATAGCTTTCTTTACAACATCATCAACACCCATTTCATTTTCATTAAGGTAATAACGCCCGTTTGCATCTACACTGATTTGAATTGCGTGGTCGTTGCCAGTAAGGGCGGAATGACCAGCGTTTGGCAAATCCAAATCAATACCATTTGTCATCATTGGGGTCGTCACCATAAACACCGCCAACAACACCGTCATGACATCAATCATGGGCGTCAGTTGTATCAGTGCATCAGAATCGCGTCTGCGTCTTAATCTGGACATGATTATTTTCCACCTAACTTTTCATATAAATCATCTGTTTTCTTGGTAAATACTTGGTATGCAATCGCAGCAGGTATTGCGGCAATCAGGCCCAGTGCAGTCGTACCCAACGCAGTCGCCAACCCCGGTGCAATAACACCAATACTGACCGATTGATTTAACCCAATGGACGCAAAAGAATCCATAACGCCCCATACGGTTCCGAACAAACCAATAAATGGCGACACGCCCGCGACCATTGCCAAGAACCAAAGGTTTTTATCGAACGGCGCAATCACAGCATCCGGATTGCCATGCGGTTTATTACGACGCACCGCGCGGAACAAACGTATCTTTTCAACGATAACCGCCCACGACAAAACGCTGAATATCACCAAAACGATAGACGCAATTGCGGTGACAACATCACTGGTAAACAATGTCCATAATGAAAAATTAGTCATTTCCTTCTTCCTTTGTTGAATCTAAATGTGTCGCCATCATGTCGGGTATGCGTTTCGCGCGCATATCCGCACCGATATAGACCACTGTAATGTTCATTATAGCACAAATTGTGCCATCATGCACGAATTTTTGTTGCAAGTCCATTGATGCGCCACCGACATTTATGATTTCTGTTTCAACGACAATGTCGTCCGCCAAGTGCATTGGGCGCATATATTTAATGGACAATTCACGAACAACGAAACCTAAATCTTCCGCCGGCAATTCAATCCCGCGCATCATTTCCATGCGGGCGCGTTCCGCTATTTCGATATAGCGACCATGATAAACAATACCACCCGCGTCCGTATCAGAATAGGCGATTGAAAATGGAAATCTAAACTTTTTCATTGTCATTTTCCTTTATAAATTGTGTGTAATCGATATCAAGTTCTTGTTTTAATCTTGCGGCAACACGCGTACGTATTTCGTTATATATGTTGCGTAATATTGGTTCATAATCAAATTGAGATGCAAACGAATCCGAGAAAAAAGTCCGCCAATAAAAGTTATCTTTGTATGTTCCGACATACGACAAATCCATCGCACATAAATGCTGGACACAGGTGTCCAAGACATCCAATAATTTTACCAATCTGGATTCTGGTGATTGACGTAATTCATATTCATTAAACTCGTCTGCGATACGTTCATCTTGCAACAGGATATTTATAGTATCTATTGCAGACTGTTCATGAATTCGTTTTTGTTCTTTGATTTCACTTGTTTGTTCGTGCAAGGGAACATCATGAGCGATTGCTTCGGGCAAATCGTGCAAAACACACAGTTCCAGCACCCGTTCCAGATTGACCGCCCTGGTCAAATGCAGGCGTATAGCGATTGCCATCATTGCCATATTCCATGAATGTGATGCGACCGATTGATTGCGCCCGTCTGACATACGCGTCAAACGATCTTCGCATTCCAATTTCTCGGCAATTTTCAGAAAATCTGCAAGATTCCGCGCCGTTGTCATTTTGACAACCCCAGGTGTTCATAACCCGACTCGGTCACGATACGACCACGTGGCGTGCGTTGAATAAATCCCAACTGCATAAGGTATGGTTCAATAACATCTTCGATGGTGTCCGCGGGTTCCGACAAAGCCGCCGCCAAATTATCAATTCCAACCGGACCACCGGCATAATGTTTTACAATTGTCATCATATATTCACGATCAATCTCGTCCAAACCTGATGCGTCAATGTGTAACTGGAACAGGGCGGTCTTTACAGTATCAGCCGTTATTTTGTGCGTCTTGGTCGCCGCCGCAAAATCACGCGCACGCTTCAATAATCTGTTCGCGATACGCGGTGTGCCACGCGAACTGGACGCCAACATTACCGCTGCATCATCATCAATTTCTGTGTTCAAAATATTCGCACTGCGCTTGATAATTTTTGCCAAATCAGACGGCGAATAGAACGAAAGTCGCAAATCAATTCCGAACCTGTCGCGCAGCGGATTAGACAATAACCCGGTACGTGTTGTCGCACCCACCAATGTGAACGGTGGCAAGTCAATTCGAACACTTTTTGCCGACGGACCTTCGCCCAACATGATGTCCAATTTGAAATCTTCCATTGCAGAATACAACACTTCTTCGATGGCAGTTGGCAAACGGTGAATCTCATCAATGAACAAAACATCCATTGGTTCCAACGCAGTCAGAATTGCCGCTAAATCTCCTTGCTTCGTAAGCATTGGTGCCGCGGTCGTGCGGAAATTTGTTCCCAGTTCATTTGCAATAATATGTGCCAAAGTTGTTTTACCCAACCCCGGGGGACCATACAGCAAAACATGATCCATGGCTTCGCCACGCGACTTTGCCCCCGAAATAAACACAGACAGATTTTGTTTCAAACTGTCATGCCCGATAAAGTCCGACAACGTTTTTGGGCGAATCGTCGCCGCCATTTCGTCGGGTATTGTCGGATCTAAAAATCGTTCATTCGGGTTCATATCTTACAACAACTTGTCTTCGGCGTTTTCGCGACCAACATACGCCTTTAAATCATTATACATCTGGCGCAGGTCAGCCGGCTGGGAATATTCGGCATCCGCATTTTTAATACGGATTGTTTCCAAACTTATTTGTGCCTGTTTTTTCAGGATTTGTGTCAGGTGGGTTGCAAACGCCTTGGCATCTTCGGATTCAGCGGCACCTTGCAACAACAGACCACGATTTGGACGCGGCGACAAAAACGCATAGTCTGAAATAGATGGGTCAGGTGATACCAGTGCGAACCCAGAAACCTCTGGCCGACGCATCATTGCCTGAAGCACATACCAAGCCCCAAGTTCGTGTCCCGCCAACCAAATCTTGTCGCTGTCTTCGTTTTTATTCTGAATCCAGTCAATAACCGTCGCTATATCCAGCATGTTTTCAGTCGTTGTTCCCAACGAACCGTCTGAATCATTAACACCGCGATAATTGAAACGGACGACCGAAAAGCCAATGTCCATAAACGCGCGAAACATTGCATACGACACACGATCGTTCATATGATGCTTTTGACGCGGGTTCCCCGACAACACAACCGCCAACGGCGCCGCCGGTGTTTCAGACTTGTGATATACGGCGTGTAATTTTCCCGCTTCACCAGTAATTATAATGTCAACCATCTTTGATTTACCTTTTCCTTGGAATCAATCTTGACTAATTTATAGAACAAAGCAAACACAATTTTCAATAAAAATATTTTTTGCTTTGACATAAGTGCCACGATTGTTCTAAGATTTATCAGAGAGATAAAAGGTTTGCCATGTCTAAACTAGGTTTTTTGGCTGTTTTCGCGTTATTCGGCGTGTGTAATGCATACGCAGAAGAGGTCACGACATACGACAGTTTTCAAACAATTTACATTGAAACGCCGGTTCAATCTTACTATGCGTATCCGGATGACCAGAACTTTATTCCAGAAACCGAGTTTATGCAACGCGCGGACAGCTTGAATTATGACCAAAACATAGTCGATGCCCGCGACGCAGAATATGCGGCACATCCGGGTGTTATGTTTGCGGAACGCCCAATGGTGATTTGCCGTAATTTTGGCTGCACCCGCTTGAATGACCGTATCACGCGGACATTCTTGTTCAACAGTTTGGCAAACATGTTCATGATGAACGCACATTCACGTGTCTATATCTGCGAAGCGGATCCGTTCTCACGCGATTGTTTGCAATCTGGTATTTCTTTCCCCGTGCGCAGTGGTGTTGCAAATGCACTGGTTAAGATACCAAAGGCAACCATTTCCCAAGTTAATGTTTCCACTGGGCTTTCCAAAGCAACCGTCGGTATGACATATGAATTGTTGGTAAATGGCGTATCACGCGTGTGCGAACCAACCGTTATGGATATTGTGATTCCTGTTAATTCCCAGGCGACATTGTCCAATCGCGAATTCACATGCAATATGACCAGCGACGGATTAAGCAATGTTTCATTGTTGGTAAACATTGACTATATCGATTTGGACTATGGCATTTTGGGTGGCTATTATTCTTTGGGCATGCAGGGACCAACCACCGGCGGTGGCACAGGTTATGCTTTGTTCAAGACAGAGTTTACAACTGGTGGTATGAAGTTCCGCGCGGCTGTGAATGATGCCGCCATGGCGGGACCAGGCGACGGAATGCGCGTTATCCAGCCGGGCGAATATGCGGTTGGACCACTGGCGAAATAATCATGGTCGTGTGCGTGGCGCAAATAAACGCACATGCCGCGCCGTTATAACACACCGGACCATTATAAAATGAATAAAACAGTTCTTGTTATTGATGATGATGAAACGCTGAACAAAACCTTGGCGCGCGGTTTGCGTACCGAAGGGTTCAATGCAATTTCTGCGTTCAGTGCCGAAGAGGGCGCCCAAGTTCTGGCTCGTATTCGTGTTGATGCTATTGTGCTGGATCGTATGATGACCGGCACAGATGGATTAACCTTTCTTCAAGATTTACGCGCGGACGGTGACACGACACCGGTCATAATACTTACCGCCATGACCGGCGCAGAAAATGCGATTGCGGGATTGTCGGGTGGGGCAAATGACTATTTGGCGAAACCGTTTCAACTGCGCGAATTGGTGTTGCGCCTGAATAATATTATAAAGAATACCGATAAACCATTGAATTTGCCGCGGGGGTTGGTTTTCGCTGATGATGAGTTTTTTGTAGAAAAGGGCGGAAAAACACACCTGTTCGCGCTGTCCGGCGAAGAAAAGAAATTGTTAATGCACCTGACTATGCCGGTCGGCAATATTGTGCCGGCGTCCCCTATGACTGCAAAACGCTTGCGCGGCAAATTAAATGGTGTATTATCAAACCTAGATATAATTACTGTTCGTGGTCAAGGCTATAAAATCATAGACAACGACACGCACGGAAAATAATAAAAGGGAAAAACAAATGAGATTGATGCCAAGAAGTTTTCTTTCAAGAACAATTTTGATGGTCTTGTTGCCGTTGGTCGTGGCACTGGTGATTGTTGCAAATGTGTTCTTTGGAAATCACTGGGAACGCGTCCATGCGACAATGGCACGCACAGTCGCCGGCGAAATCTCGACAATGATGAAGTTCCTGAACGAAGGCAACATGGATGCGCTGAACACCATGGCGGATAATTTGGGATTTGAAGTTTCCGTAAATGACACCATTCAAACCAATCGGCATGACGACAATCACGCGTTGGAAGCGGGACCGTTGTCTAACCAGTTGAAAAAACGTCTTAATCAGCGCGCGGACATCTATATCAATCGCGGCAAGCGCAGTGTAAAGATTGATGTTCCGACAAACGACGGCAAAACCGCCACATTTGCGTTGTCTATGTATCGTATTTATTCCACCAGCACAGAAGTTTTCTTGATGTGGGTGATTGGTTCCATTTTGATTGTAAGCATTTTGGTATCACCATTTATCATTATGCACACCCGCAGTATTCGCCGTATTGCCAAGGCTGCGAACCGTTTTGGTCGCGGGCTTGATGCGCCAGGGTTTGAACCATCGGGTTCCCGCGAAATCCGCGAAGCCGCCGCCGCAATGATTACCATGAAGGAACGTCTTGACAGGTATAATCGCACACGCACAGATATGTTGAACGCGGTCAGCCACGATTTGAAATCGCCATTGGCGCGTATGCGTCTGGCTGTTGAAACAGAAACCGCATCCAAGGGCGAATTGTTGCGCGACATTGATCGTATGACTGAAATGGTTAATGGTTATTTGGCGTTTGCGCGTGGCGAAATGCCGGAAATAGAACAGATTACCGAATTGCCGTCTATGTTGTTGCGCACTGCGCGTGATGCGGCACCGAAAAAGAAAATCCTTACCGATTTTCCGGAAACGCCGGCTCAGTTCTATGCGCGACCGATGGCGTTGGCACGTGCGTTTGCGAATATTATTGAAAATGCCGCGCGTTATGCTAAAAAGACCATTAAAATAACTGAACGCGATTCCGCCGAACAAATTGAAATCATCATAGAAGATGACGGACCGGGCATTCCGGACAATAAAAAGGCTGATGCAATGCGTCCATTTGTGCGTCTGGACAACGCACGCGGTTCCAAGACCGGTGGAACAGGGCTGGGGCTGTCAATCGCACAAACCGCGATTGAAAACCATGGTGGTCAAATATTCTTGGAAAACAGTGATTTGGGCGGTCTGCGCGTTCGTGTCGTTCTGCCGATATAATTGTGGGGTATCTTGATATGAATCTTTATAAATATGTATCCGAAAAGATAAACGAAAAACTGGGTATGACGGTAAATTTGGAATCGCCACGCAATCGCGAATTTGGCGATTTTGCGACAAATGCCGCAATGGTAATGGCGAAAAGCGCGGGCAAAAATCCACGCGAATTGGCGGGCGATATTGCGAATCAACTGCGCGAATTGGATTTTGTTGCAGACGCATCTGTGGCGGGGCCGGGGTTTATCAACATTAAATTACGCGACGATTTTATTTGGAAAAACGCCGCCGCACCGAAACAGATTGCCGCAGAAAAACCAATGGTAATTGACTTGGACTATGGCGCATACAATGTTGCAAAATCTCTACACATTGGGCATTTACGCACATCTATTGTCGGCGATACTTTTAACCGCGCGGCAAAGTTTATTGGGCATAAAACATTTTCATGGAACCATATTGGCGATTGGGGCAAACCGATGGGGCTGATTATTGCGTGGATTGAACGTCTGCACCCAGAATTGCCGTATTTCAGTGATAATTTTGACCCGAACACACCGGTCGATTATGAAATTGACCCTGTGGAATTAAACACATATTATCCATCGGCATCAAAATTAGCAAAAGAAGACGCGGATTTCCAAGCACGCGCCCAAGAAATCAAAGCAAAGTTTCAAGATGGGCATGCGGGCTATTTCGCGCTGTACGAAAAGTTTTTGGCAATATCACTGAACGCCATGAACAATACGGTAAAGCGTTTGAATATTTTGCCGTTTGATTATGATTTGGGTGAACGCAACGCGGCACAGTATTTGGAAGATGTTGAAAAGATTCTGCGTGCTAAGAACATGATTTACGAAAGCGACGGCGCACTGGTGATAAATGTAAAGCGCGACGACGACACTGCACCAATGCCACCATATATGTGGCGCGATTCACGTGGGGCGGACACATACGATTCCACAGATTTGGCGGCGGTCTTTTGTCGCAAGAAAGTCGATAACCCCGACAAAATCATTTACTTTACCGACCTGCGTCAATCGTTGCACTTTGAACAGTTGTTCCGTGCCGCCGATATGTCGGGCATATATCCATATGAAAAATTGGAACATATTGGATACGGCACAATAAACGGCGCAGACGGAAAACCATTTAAAACACGTGATGGTAATGCGGCGGGATTGGACGACATCTTGGACCTTGCCACTGCGGCTGTGCGGGAACGCGTTGCCGAATCTGGAAAAGACTTGGACGACGAAACAATTAACTCTATTGCACTGGCTGCGGTAAAGTTTAATGACCTGTTGCATGACGTCCGGTCAGATTATATCTTTGATCCAAAATCCATTACCAGTTTCGAGGGGCGCACCGGTCCATATATTCTTTACACTGCGGTTCGTCTGAACAGCATTTTAAATAAAGTTCAAAGTTCAAAGTTCAAA
>JAGCOQ010000004.1 GCA_017642625.1 Alphaproteobacteria bacterium
GAAGTTATCAAAACACTGCGTCTATGTATAGCGGAAGATTTAGATTATAAAAAGTTTTTTGTGTCAAAATGGGCTTAGTCACCCCACCCAAGGGTCGCTAATTCACTTCATTCATAAGCCGACCCTGTCCCGCCCCCATGGAGCAGGCAACAATCGATTTTGAACAAAAACCGCCCAATCGGGCGGTTTTTTGTTTGAATATCGGCATCTTTACGGCTCAATTTCTTCTTCACCTCCGTAATACTCTTCTTCAGCATTTTGGTTGCCGCCGTCATCAATTTCTTCTTCACCTCCGTAATACTCTTCTTCAGCATTTTGGTTACCGCCGTCATCAATTTCGGAACCACCGTCATACTCTTCCTCGTAGAGTTCTTCTGGTTCAGCACCACCATTATTATCCGTATTACCCCCTTCATCGCCACTGGTATCTTCAGCAGCTCCGCCATCTTGAGCACCGCCATCATCTACCTCGGGATCTCCCTCGTCAGCTGGTATATCTTCGCCAGATTCTTTCGGCTTCCACTTTGCATAACACGTTTCATTATGATTCGGCATTGTGATTGTATTATTCACGATAGGATTGTCGCCGCCACAATCCCAACCATTAAATTCTTCACCCGTAAAACTACATCCAGGCGCATCTGTCGCAAGTTCCACAAGCTCTCCCTCTTCATAAGTTTGCGATGATGGGGGGGTTCCAGTGGCACCAGTACCACAACCATACGCCAACGTAAACGTCGTAATTTTTTTACAAATCGGTTCACCATTATCATCCACGGTATTGTACGAATAAGCTCCACACTTACAATACTTTGCTACACACCCACCAGGGGTTCCATCAGGACTGCGACCATCTGGGCAACTATCCGTTGGATATACTTTGGTAAAATCATCATTAGGATCACTTTGAAGAATCCCATAACACGGTCCTTTGCATTCGCCATCTAGTACAAAATTCGTGGGTCTGCATCTAAAATTTTTTGCCACGCAGCCATTGTACGTATAATTGTCGTCCACTTCTGTACAGGTTGCATCCAGTCCAGCACCATTTATAGCAGGTGCTGACCAGGATGCCCGCAAAGTTACATCGGAACCACAATAATATGTTGGCCCAACCTGACTGTTAGGATTATCGGCCCGTTTCCAGTTACTAGATATCCCATAAGTAAATGACACACCACCACTGGTTCCAGACTTGGTTCCACAATGATCAGCTGGTCTATATGTAAGTGTCACTGTTTCACCCGCGGTACATGTCTGAGTCTTACCGTCCGCAGGGCCATTGCCACCATCACAGTTATACGTGATTGTGTATGTCGTCGGTGCCGGTGGTGTTGATTGCTGAGTCCATTGTGCCGTGCATGTCATATCACTGTTAGGCACGAATGTTGGCACATCTGGTTCTAACGATTGATTCCCACATTTCCAACCAGCAAACGTCTTATTGCTCGGTGGGGTGCATTGATTGGTTCGCGAGCTAAAACCAAATGTGTCACCCGCTTCTACTGTTGCTGGGTCTGGGTTTCCTGTGCCCTCGCCACAATCGAATGTCACAGTGTAAGTCGTTGTTGCCTGTGTCCATTGCGCTGTAAAGGTCGTGTCAGAATTACATGCGTATGTGGTCGCGCCACCATTCCATCCAGAAAGTGTATAACCTGACTTTGTGCCACACCCAGACGCATTAGCCAAAGGCGCTGTTGTACCGGAATTACAGGTCTGAGTCGCGACACTGCCACTGCCTCCGTTACAATTATATGTTATACTATATTGAAAAGCCCCTTGCTGGGGCCACTGCGCTGTGAACGTAGTATTGCTACTACAATAATAAGTGGTTGCGTTATTATTCCATCCACTGGGCGATACCCCAGATTTAGTACCACATCCATACACAGACGCCAACGACACCGGTGTACCTTGCGTACAGGTTTGAGTTCCTATACTGCCCGAACCACCATTGCAGTTATATGTAATGGCATATGTGATAGTGGTGCCACTTCCACTGCTGCTACTGCTGCCGCTGTTTGACGAAGCCGTATTTGCGTCGGATGATGCACCAATAAGCCCATCATACACATCCCTTGCCCAGTCAAGCATTTGACGTGGTGTTGGTTCAACCCTGACGTCACCATTGACCGACATACATGTTGCAATGATTGCTTTACATGCATTAACCGGTATGTTCTTGTTGGTCGCGCTTTCATAACCATTGGAACTTAAGCAAGAAGACACATCTTGGATACAAGTTTCTGCATATTCAGACAATATTGCATCTTGTGCTGCCTTGATTTGAATCATTGCACGATACAAATATTCCGAAATAACATTGTTATCTGGCTTATACTTCCGATCCTTATCATATGTATAATTCTGGCACTTGTTCAATACAGACATACACATACCAAAGTTTTTACCAACATCTTTACTACCCTTGTTTGTGTCATTGTATCCAATCTTGTATTGCAGGAACTGTGACATGTTCGTGCTTGTCTGTTTTGGATAAGTAGTACCACTATATAATGTATCATTTATATAGTCCGCCAAATTACCAGTTGTCTGACCATCATAATCCCATGCAAACTTGCTGCAACTGGAATCTGTGCACCATGTTTCATACAAACTTGTTTTGAACATACCTGGGTTGTTAACCGCATAGTTCAATGGACGACCCGGCAACGAACCAACAACGATTTGACCGTTCACGATATATTTGCCAGTTGGGTCCAAACAGCTTTCATAATCAGGTCCGCAAACATAGTCGTCCTGCATGCACGCATCCAACGCACTGACGCAACCACGCAAATCGTATTGATTCTTTTGCTGGGCAACCATCAAACGCGCTTTCTGCAAAACAGTCTTGGCATTACGCACCGTTGCGGTCATCTGGTCGTTTGAATCAGACAAACTGCGTTCATATGCAATACATTGTTTATCAATTTCCAAATCATAAGAGTTGGTGATAACAGACGCATCAACGCCTTGGGCAACGCAACTGTTTAACACACTTGCCTTACAACGAGATGTCGCGGTCTTGTAAAGTGTTTCACCACGTTGATTATTAATAGAAGATGTGCTGGTTGATGTTCCAAACAATGCCGACAAATCGAAACCGGTGCTGGAAATAGTGAAATCCAACAAATTGGACAAATCAAACGACATAGAAGAATCAGACACGCCGGATGTGTTGCCTGTTCTGACCTCAATAATCATGTCCTTAATCTTGTCCAAGTTCGCTTTCAGTTGGCTGGTATCCGTCTTGGTACGCATTGTTTCTTCGGCTTCGGTTTCACTGAACAATGTCGTAATTTCATCACCAGTCAGACCAATATATTGAATCTTTTGCGCAACATCTTGCAATTCTTCGGTTGCCGCCTTTAATGCCTGTTCTATCTTTTCATAATTCTTGATATTCTTGCTGCAAGAGCAACGACCCTGGTTATCGTCCAAGATATTGCAGAAATTATCCATACATGCGGTATATTGCGCCTTGCAATAATCGGTCAATTCCGCCAAGTTATCCAATTCATTTGTCGTTTCAGCAACAGATGCATTCGAAACAGAAGATTGATTCACTTTCATTGTTGCAGACGCAACACGAATTGTCGGAACACGTGAATTAGCCGAAGAACGAATACCAACACGACCATCATACAGGTTGTTGTCTTCAAATACGGCCTCTGTCTTGCCGGATGCGGTTTGAACCGTCACCGTCCCAGTTGTCGCACGCGCAACGCTGGCTGGGTTGCTGCTTGTTGCACGACGTGTGGAAACACTACGATTTGATGAATTTGATGCACTTGTTGCCGCAGCACGCGATACAGTCCCACGACTTACCGTCGTGCGCACAGGTGTCGCAGCGGTCGTGCGGGATGTTGTTGTGCGCGCCGCAACCACACGCGAACTGGCACCATTACTGCGTCTGGTATTCACATTTGCTGTATTTGCCACCGCACGAGATCCCGTCCGGGTTGCTGTACTGCGTGGGCTAACCTTAGTAGAAGCGACAGGTTTTTTAGCTACGACCTCTTCCTCTTCGGCCACAACTTCGTCGGCGTATTCGTCCGCATCATCCAAATATTCCATGTCGGAATATTCGTATGCGTCACCATACAAAAACGGCGAAACCTCAGCAAAAGCAGGCAACGCCAACAGTCCGCCCAACACAACAATAAGCCTTTTCATTGTGAAACCTTCCCTTCTATTATGTTATATTTTACCATAGTGCGCAAAATCAAACAAGCAAAAAAACGACACAACAGCGGACAAAAAGAACATATTCCCAACCCAACAAATGCGGAAATGAAAAATCTTGTATTATCATCCAAAGCCGTCTATAATTCTGCACACAAAAAGGGCTGTTTTTGATATTGTCTGCGAAACTTTATTGGTGCTTGTTGGTGTTGCCATTGATTGGATGCGCGACGGTGCCAACCACGGCCCAAGATGACCGGTTAAACGGATACACCCCAAAAATCACCACGTCCGATTTTGACTATGACCCGATGAAGACACCGATTGCCCAATGCTATGCAACCGAACTATCTAAGGGCAAGGATATCAGTGGTGCAACACTGATTGATGACGGCATATCCGCATTCGTTGTCCGTTCTGCGTTTGCCCGTATGGCGACCAAGACTATTGACCTGCAAACATACATTTACAGCAACGACCTTATGTCCAAGGTGTTGATTGGCGAACTTAAAAACGCGGCTGACCGTGGGGTAAAGGTTCGTATATTGCTGGACGACTATGGCACCAAATCTGATGTTGCGGACGTTATGTTGCTGAACCAGCATCCGAACATAGAAATCAAAGTTTTTAACACAGTCCGTCGTCGTTCAAAAATGTTGTTTCTGCCCCAACTGTTCATGGACTTTAACCGTCTGAATTCGCGCATGCATAACAAGTTGTTCATTGTGGACAATATCGCATACATTACCGGTGGTCGTAATATCGGCAGTAATTATTTCATGCCAGAAACATCTGCGAACTTTTCAGACACCGACGTTTTGTTTATCGGTCCAATGACAAAGTCTGCGACAAAATCGTTTGACGAATATTGGAATCATAAACTGTCTATTCCGGCATCTGTATTTCCAAAGGCTAAATCAAAACACGCCATCAAGAAACTAGAAGAAAAGTTTGCCGAAATAGAAAACAAAAGTGCCGAAGATGCGCGTCTTTACAACACCGCAATTTTGATGACCCAACGCGCATTCAAACAAAAGAGAATGGATTTCAGTTGGGGACATGGAACATTTTTGGCCGATCCGCCGTCCAAGGTAGAAATGAGTATGGCTGAAAAAGAAGCCTATCGCGGTGAAATTGTCAAAAAATTGCAAGACCTGTGGACCAAAACACGCAAATCGGTTTATGTTTCGGCGGCGTATTTTGTGCCGGGAGCCGGCGGTTTGGAATATATGTTGCACGAAGAAAACACTGGCACGCACGTCACCATTGTGACTAATTCATTGTCGTCCACCAATTCACCCGCTGTTTACAGCAAATGGGAAAAATACCGCAAGAAATTGCTGGAATCTGGCGCAGATGTTTACGAATTTATGTTGTCTGCGGAAAATCTGAGGGCGAAAAAATATGGGCGCGCACGTCAGGCCCCTGTATTTTCTGTTCTGCACAGCAAGTCCATTGTGTTTGACGACCGTATTTCATGGATAGGCAGTTTTAATCTTGATCCGCGCAGCGCATATTTCAACACTGAAAATGTTGCGATTTTTGAAAGTGCCGACTTTGCCCAAAAATTGCGCGACATGATATTGGAAGATACAAAAACATCATGGCGATTAACACTGGACGAAGATGGCGATATTCAATGGACTGGTCAAAGATTATTGGACACCAAAGAACACACATATTCGCACAGCCCAGATACCACCATATTCCGTCGTATATGGAAAAATATTTGCAGATTGATGCCTGAAAAATTTGTGTAATTAATGATGCGCGATTATGTGCAACAACACGCTTATGATGAATAAAATTGTAATGCACGCCAAAACAATTTTTGACACATTGTGACTGTGTGCCCCATGACAATGATCGCATTCGCATTTGCATTCACGCACAACCATCACCCATGACAGTCCCAACATACCCGCCGAAAAAACAAACAACCATGGTTCCAACCATTCTGGCATAAGATGCGCATGTGCGAACTCTGGCGCGAACAAGCCGACCACAGACAACACAATCGGCAAAACGCAACAAAACAGATGCGGCAAAATTGATGCAATAATTCCAACACGAACGGCTTTGGATGACATAATTTATTCCTTTTTGTATTTTGGTATCCCCAGCGGGAATCGAACCCACATCAAGGGTTTAGGAAACCCCTATTCTATCCGGTTGAACTATGGGGACACGTTTTTATATTCTATTCTCCGATTTTAATATTGCAAGTTATAATATCTGGGGTTATAATAACCGCACAAAGTTAGTTTTTTAAACAAGGATGGAAAGATATGGCAACAATAACCAGAATTGATTTTGCAAACAGATTGCGCGAACGCTTTGGTTTAACAACTGCGGATGCAGGAAAACTGGTGGACGTCGTTTTCGAAGAAATTCGTGAAGCGTTAATTAACGGCGAAGATGTTAAGTTCGCTGGATTTGGCACTTTCAAGATTTTAACAAAATCTGCGCGTATGGGTCGCAATCCAAAAACTGGTGCGCCCGCGGTTATATCTGCACGCAGGGTTGCAACCTTTCGCCCCAGCAGTGAATTTCGTATTCGCGTAGCACAGGGAAAAAAATAAAAAAATGCCGGCAAATGCCGGTATTTTTATTTAATTAAAAACCATTATTCTGTTGGCTGTAAAGACGCACGAATATCAGCAATATTTGATGCACGTTCAGCAATCAAACTGTTCAAGTTTGCA
>JAGCOQ010000033.1 GCA_017642625.1 Alphaproteobacteria bacterium
AACTGATGCTGGATATGCACAGAATCTTCGGGTCGCAGGAAATGTTTCACACCGCCGTCAATGTGTGATGTGAATTCAACGCCCTCTTCCCGCATCTTTACCAAATTAGACAGCGACATAACCTGAAAACCGCCGGAATCGGTCAAAATTGGACCCGTCCAACCACCGAATTTATGCAGACCGCCCATCTGTTCCACCAAATTGCCACCGGGGCGCATCATCAAATGATAAGTGTTGCCCAAAATCACTTGGGTTCCGGTATCGCGCACCATATCCATGGTAAGTGCCTTGACCGTCGCAGCGGTTCCCACCGCCATAAATGCCGGTGTTTCAAAATCGCCATGCGCAGTATGCACACGTCCACGACGCGCATTTCCATCCACCGCAATTAAATCAAATTTTAACGACATGTTTCCATCCACCTTTGTGCAAAAAACTCTGCAAGAATGCTCTCTTCATATGTATGTGTTTTGTCAAATTCATCCATACCTTTGTCATAACCATAGTCATGACCAATATAATACTTTATGTACGCCCTTATTCCCAGTGGCAATTTGGGATCATCCAAAAAACTTCTTAGCCACGCTATTCTATATGCTCTATGTTTAGCAGAAGAAGGCAGATGTCCGGCCGCTTGACCACTTATCAGACGATAAAGCTTGTGCGATTCCATATTTGTTTCAATATATTTTATTTCATCATCATCAAACCATATGTGAAAGAACCTTGCCCTGCCGAACACGGTTCCTGCGAAACGCCGAGAGAGATAAAAATTACGTTCTTTTGTAAGGTCTTTTTCGTTAATCATTCCGCGCAACCCTTTTTGAACAGCAAACAGCAATCGCCGTATGAAAAGAAACGATATTTTTCGGCAACCGCATGGGCATAAGCGGACTTCATTTCATCAAGTCCAGCAAACGCAGATACCAACATAAACAATGTGCTTTTCGGTAAATGAAAGTTAGTAAGCAATACATCCACCGCCCCAAATTCATATCCAGGCGTAATAAATATGTCCGTTGTGCGACAAATTGGAACAATTCTTTTGTTGCGTTTATCAACCGGCAATTTACGGTTGTCCATTGCCGCAGTTTCCAATGTCCGCATGGATGTTGTTCCGACCGAAATCACACGTTTTGCATTGTTGATTATGTCCGCCTGTTCGGGCGTAATTTGGCACCATTCACTGTGCATTTTATGCTGACTCAAATCTTCGGTTTTAACCGGCATCCAAGTCCCCGCCCCAACATGCAGGGTCACCTTGACAATTTTGGCACCGCGTTGTTCTATCTCACTCATCAATTCGTTTGTAAAGTGCAAACCCGCCGTTGGTGCCGCCATTGAACCAATCGGATCGGCATAAACCGTTTGATAACGTTCGCGGTCGCTTAATTCTTCTTCGCGTTTCATATATGGTGGCAGCGGCATTTTGCCAACCGCGTTCAAGACATCAAAAATATTGTCGCAATGAAAGGTAATTTTTAGCCCGCTTTCATCGTCCATGCCAACGATTTCCAATTCGGTACCGTCGTCCATTGTTAAAACATCACCGATTGCGATTTTATTGAACTTTTTGCACAGCCCCCACCAAGTATGCTGTTCTGCGGTTGCGGTGTGTAATGTTATTTCGTGAACTGTGCCGTTTTTATCGGTCGCATTGAATCGCGCCGGTATAACGCGCGAATTGTTAAACACCACAACATCACTAGGGCGCAGATAATCCAAGAAGTCGCGAATATGTTTATCATATACCGCCATCCCATCAACCACCAACATACGCGAAGCATCACGTCGCGCCAATGGGTGTGATGCGATTAAATCGGTTGGTAATTCAAAATCAAAATCAGATGTGTGCAACATTATTTTTCGCGGTTCAGCACGTTTTGACGGACATAATCTATAATTGTTTCTTCGTGAATACCGTTTATATCGCGCACACGGCGTCTGGAATCCATTTCTATGAATTGTTGATGCAACTGGT
>JAGCOQ010000034.1 GCA_017642625.1 Alphaproteobacteria bacterium
ATCATAATCACCACGTTGCACACGACCACCCATTCTGCGAATCGCAAACTTAAATAAAGTTTCAGAATATACAATGTGATTTTTACGCATAGACGCGGCAACAAACGAAACACTGTCGCCATTATTTATAACAAAACTGGTGTCCTTTTTTATTGGCGACCAAACACCAATAATATAAACGAACAACACGAAAATCACAGCCACCAGCGCAATACACTTATTACGTGATTTCTTGTTTGGGAAAATATACCGACGACGTGTCATACGCAACATTATTACAAATAAAAAACTAATTGCAAATATTGCGCATTAAAAATATTTAATACTCGTCGCGACCCGCGCGTTTTCTGATTTGCGCCTGTTCGAACGCACGTAATTTTTGAACAAGATTTTCATACTCTGGTTTTCTCGCTAATTCTGTGCGCCACGCATCATATTTTTTGGTTAATTGCTGACAATGACGACGAATCGTTTCATCAAGATTTTTATCAAACTCGGCAAGTGTCTTTTTGTCGAAATGAGCCGGAGATAAATAAGCACTGGCTCTGTCGCAATACAACTTATAAAAATCTATTGGTTTGTTATTGATAATGCTGTCAGAAAAAATATGCATATCTGACAACTCTCGGTTTTCTACGATAAAATTATATACTTCTTCTGGGGCATCAAAATCCAACAGACCACCATCATGCGCCAAACCATGAAAAATCTTATGCAGTCCTACATTGAAATCTTCCATTTTATAATACAAAGAATCAGAATGACCTTTGTCGCTTCCTTTACCTCTTATCCCCATCGATTCGGCGACTTTTACCACAACTTCATTCGGTTTACTGCCATCATAATGATTACTTGTTTTCTTGAATCCCATTTTTTGCATTGCTAATTTCACAACCGCATCACGTAAAAATTTTGTCAGAATCGCCTCTTTCTTAATATCTGCCCCTTTATCTAAGCCTTCATCTATTTCCCATTGTTGAAAATCGCCGTTGGCATATTTTTCGTATTCCACACGCTCCGCCGGTGATAACAAAGAAACAATCGCATCCTCTTCTTCTGGGGTATAATTGCCAATCTTATATGTCGCGCCATGCTCGCCAATATTATACAGCGTGTCATTATTTGGTTGAATGATACATGTAGATGCGGGCAATACCAACCCTTTGTCTGGATTAACCGACCAGTATGTATCAACCGCTGAAATCTCTGCTGGGGTTTTATTACCTTGGACAACATCATCATACGGCATCAATATAACAATCGGTGTATCATCCCAAGAACCACCATCATTACTGCTTACAACATGATTGATTGTTGTATGAATCGTAGTGCGTGGAATCTCAAAATTAGTCGCCATTGCCGTTGATGGAATATACATTGTTCCATCTGGTTTATTAATCGGCATATAGCCAGTCGCATGAACCAAGCACCAATTTGATGTTTTAGATAAATAATTTGTTTCGTCTTCTTCGCTGAAATACCGCTCACTTGATTCTATTTCTTCAACAGCTCTTTTAAAAGTTCCAACCTTGTCCATACCGACCTCCAATCTGGCTAGAATTATATCATTTTTATCAATATTTTCATATAGATAAATAAAAAAACTATTTCCAAAAATGTCTGTTGGCAAATGCTTGACCGGAACCAGTCTTCAGATATTTTTCGAAATCAGCGGCGGCTGTTTTAGAAGAAAACGCAAAATAATTCACTAATTCCCATGGAACATATTTTGATGTATGCAAGGAATATCCATCGTTGTGTTGTTTCAAACGACGCTTCAAATCGTCAGTCATGCCGATGTATCTCTGTTCTGGATTGGAAATACTTTTTATCAGATAAACATAAAACATCTGTATTTGCCGTCCCACTTCGCCGTAAACGGCTTCGTGCGACACTCCTTCGCCTTAGCTGCTCTGCTATGGTGGCTTGCCACCCGAAGCATCGCAGATGCGAAGGGTGGTCGGAGTGACTGGGTTCGAACCAGCGACCTCTACGTCCCGAACGTAGCGCTCTACCAGGCTGAGCTACACTCCGCAAACTTTGAACACCGCCGATTATGAACCCAATTACCCAAAAAAGCAACCTTTTTTATTTGATGTTTATACTTGTAAATCGCTATTTATGTGCCATATTAGTATTATGCGTCTTTGTCCAACACAAAGGAATACATATGTTTGCGTTGCAATTTTTAAAGAAACAAAAATTCGATAGTTATGCCGACTATCTGGAAAATGCTATTCCAGTGGTGCCTGAACATTTTAATTTCGCATATGATGTTATTGATGTGTTGGCTGAACAATCACCGGATACGCTTGCGGTTTTATGGGTAAATGATTCGGGTGAAAGAAAGCGTTTAACCTTTCGCGATTTGTCGTTAATGTCGGGGTCGGTTGCAAACTTCCTGCGCGCACGTGGTATAAATCGTGGCGATACAGTGTTGTTGTTTATGCGTCGTCGCTGGGAATACTGGGTGCTGATGATGGCTATGCACAGGTTGGGCGCGATTCCAATTCCATCAACGAACCAGTTAAAAAGCGAAGATATTCGTTTCCGTATTGATACCGCTGAATGCAAACACATAATCGCATTTGATGATGGACATATTGTGGGTGAAATCAAATTAGCAATCGGCGAACGTGATGATATTCAAATAATCGACTGTATGGAATTGGACGAAGCAATTGAAAAATATCCGTCCAATTTTGAGCGCGTTCAAAATGAAAACGACGACACAATGGTCGTGTATTTTACATCTGGCACGACAGATATGCCAAAAATGGTCGCACACAATTACGCATATCCATTGGGACATATAAACACGGCTGTATTCTGGCAACGCCTGCATGATGGCGATATTCATTTCACATTGTCCGAATCGGGTTGGGCAAAATGTTCGTGGGGAAAAATGTATGGTCAATGGTTGGCGGGCGCAACCGTATTTGTGTTTGATTTTGCAAACAACGCCACCGCACACGATTTACTGACCGCGATTGCAGAAAACCATGTCACATCATTTTGCGCGCCACCAACAGCATACAAAATGGTTCTGCACGCAGACCTTTCTAAATACGATTTGTCCGCGGTGGTAAAGGCCGATGTTGCGGGCGAAGCGTTAAATCCGGCATTATATGAGCACTTTATGGAACATACCGGCGTCAAAATGCGCGAAGGGTTTGGGCAAACAGAAACCTGTATCATGTTGTTCAACAATCCTTGGATTGAACCAAAGCCGGGGTCAATGGGAATGCCGGCGGCGGGTTGGGATGTGCAACTGTTGGATGAACGTGGTCGCCCTGTCCCAGATGGCACCGTTGGTGAAATTTGCGTAAATGTAAAGAACGGTCGCCCTGTTGGATTATTCACTGGCTATTATAAAAATGAAAAATTAACTAATTCAGTGTATCGCGATGGATATTATCACACCGGCGATATTGCATACCGCGACAGCGACGGCTATTACTGGTTCGTCGGTCGCAACGACGATTTGATTAAGACAACCGGATATCGCGTCAGCCCATTTGAAGTGGAAAGCGTGTTATTGGAACACCCCGCAGTTGCCGAAGTTGCCGTCACCGGTATCCCCGACCCTGCGCGTGGCCAGGCGATTAAAGCAACAATCGTATTAAACAAATACTTTGTCGGATCAGACATCTTAATTCGTCAATTACAAGACCATGTCCGTTCGCGCACCGCGATTTATAAATGTCCGCGCGTAATTGAATTTGTGGACAGCATACCCATGACAATATCCGGAAAAATCCGCCGCGCCCTTATTCGTACATGGGACAGCACAAAAAGTGTTATCGGTTTGGACGACAAAGATAACAAAAAAGCATAAACAAACGCGGGACACACCGCGTTTTTTATGCGTCATTTTACAACTTGACAAAACTATATATTGTGCAATAATTTCAAACATGGATAAAACAGTAAAAAAATTTCTTAACGCCAAACACACTTCGTTGGAAAAGAAGTTTTCCACGTTGTACAACATACAATGTCACCATATACAGGATGTTTCCGACCTGTTGGAACATGCACATATGCACGTGTTTTTTGACACAACATATGCATGCGACCTGGCATGTGCACATTGCATTTACAGCTCAGATTCCAAACAACCATTAACATTTATCCCAGCGCAAGAAATTTCACATTTGGTAAACAAGGCCCGTGCAGAACACGAACATGTTTGCGCATATGCTTTATTTGGTGGCGAACCAACATTGGCAGAAATTCATAACAACGGCTACTTTAAAACGGTCGCGGACACGGTGCGCAATAATAGAAACGGTCTGCGTATGGCCACCAACGCAAATTGGATTAACGGCGAACATGCGGAATATTTGATTGAACAAATTATGTACATCTATCGCACGGTTTCGCTTTTTCAGTTTCAATTATCTGTGGACAGATTTCATAAAGACAGTGTGCAATCCGCAATTAAAGTTATAAAACAATTGGACAAATATCCCGAACTTGAAATGGCACACTCAATCGTGGTACGTGGATTTAAATTTGATAAAGAACTTGAAAAACACTTTACGTCATTAAAAACCCAACACGCAAACATAAGAACCTATTTTACTTTTGACCTTATTCCGTCGGGACGCGCCGCATCTTTGCGCAGCAATACACGTCCCGCGCCGCAAATCGCCACTGACGAAGCACGTGCAATCATTTTGGGCGATGAGGATATCAGTGGTAACATCGCATTTGCAGCAATAAATCCATGCCATATGTGTAACCAGTTTTTCGTTGAATTACACTTTACCCCCGACCAAAAGGCATTTGTATTTGACCGCCTGGATTACACTAAACACATTACAGACATCAAAAATCCAGACGGAACATATAAAACATATAAACAAATAAAACGTGACATAGCTAAATCAATCTTTGCACGTTATCAAAACCAAATTCTGAAATAAAAAGTGCGGATTTTTATCCGCACTTTTTATTTCATAAACGATAAACAGTGTTCTAAACGTAAACCATCCATTAATTTTTCATAAGAATATCTTTTAAGCAACAATGCAGCTTCTGCTACTTTACGGTCAGTTTCTTTTGTTTTTTTATTACTTTTATTATCCATATTTATACCTCTA
>JAGCOQ010000035.1 GCA_017642625.1 Alphaproteobacteria bacterium
CAGCCATTTTATTGAAAAGAACGGCATATTGATGACGGATTTCATTTTGGATTTTGAAGAAGAAGTAATATACAAAAAATCGTATCAGACAGATAAACTTTCACAGAAAAATATGTTTGTAAAACTTATGAAAAAATGTTCCGACAAAATAATTGATCAGGAAAAAGCGGCTCAAGAACATAAAATGGAAAAAATGTTTATATCTACAAATATGTTTACGATGAGCGCGCAACACGGCAGAATGTAACCCCATAAACCGCAACTGCACCCGCATCAACTAACACACGTCGCAATTCATTAAATGTCGCGCCGGTTGTCATAACATCATCAACCAGCAAAATCTTTTTCCCACGAATTTTATCGGGACTGCGCACAGTAAAAACATTATGAACATTTTGTGCGCGTTGACTGCTTGTCTTGTGTCCCATATTTTCACGATATTTACGCGACACAGAATCTAAATCCATCGGCACGTGGAAAGCACGCGCAATCGGTCGCGCCAACAATGTCGCCTGGTTATAGCCGCGTTGAAACAAACGCCGCGACGCAAGTGGCACCGGCATAACAATATCGGGCGCAATATCAACATCACGCAACGCCCAAATCATTGCACGCGCCATAAAACGTGCATACTGAATATGCCCCGCATGCTTATATGGCAACATGGCCGCACGTGACGCATCATCATAAACACATGCCGACCGAATTAAATCCAGTTCGCATTTACCAGCGGCACAGGTCGGACACATCATATTCGGCGATAAATCAAAACTGGACGCAAACGGGAACCCACATTTAATACACTTTGTGCCATCAATCCAATTAAATGCCGTCCAACAATCGCCACACAATTCACCATGCGTTTCAACACGCGCGTTGCATAACGGACAAGACGGTGGGAAAATAAAGTTTATTAAATCCTGCAAATAACCACGCACAGATTTCATTTCGCAACTTACCAAGACATACTTTTGTATGTTTTCTTGCTAACACTGTCGCCGAACATATTGCGTTGCTGTTGCGTCAAAGTTTCGTATTGGTCGTTGGAAATAATACGCAAAACAAACGCATCTTCGTTACGTGATGACAACACCGGCAACACGCGTTGTTCCGCGACCCCGGTATCACGCAACACTTGTTCAATAATCGCCAGTCTGCGCGCAGCCAACTTACGATCGTCGGCATTGGTTGTCACACTTTCTGGAATTGCAACTTGAATTGCGCGTTTTGGATTACTGACCACAATAGATGCATATTCGGTTAACAATGTATAATTATCACGCGACAACGCAGAATCTTCGTTACGGAAGCGGATTTTGATTTCCAATGGACGAATACCACCCGCTTCGGATAAATCGCGCACAGCGGTAAATCCTTCTATGCTGCTTGACATATCACTTGCCACATCAAAGCGGTCGTCGATTGGGAATGTTGATAAATGCTTATTTTCGGACAAGAAAGTTTTGCGGAACGCGCGACGCAATTCAGATGGCGACATTTTCGTCATATCATTACGCACCGCTGCAATTTTCGGCGAAGTATTTTTTTCAACACTGCGCACAACGACATCTTGGTTATCCATTGGCACAACTAAACGCGATAATTTCACAGTTGTATCTTCTTTTTCCACCGGTTTCGTTTCACGCACAACAACGTTGTTGCTGGCAACATTCACAAACGGTTCAGAAACGATTTGCGACGGACGCGCTGCAACACTTTCGTCCGCCCTGCGTTGCAATTCAGACAATTTTGCCAGTTGATTATCAAATTCACTCATTGCTTCGTGCGTCGTCACCGGTTCAGAATTACGTGCAAAGAATCTTTCACCCGACGAATATGTATCTAAACTTTCTTCGGGCAACGCGAAATCAGAACGCAAAACGGAAAACTCTGACGGGCTTGGCATACGCAACGGCGCATCATTTTGCGCCCACAAATCAGAACTGGGGCGATGCGGAATCAAGACATCTGAAACACTTGCGATTTTTTCGCCACGATCCACAGACGGCGTTGACTTGGTCGCCGAACGCGCCACAACACTGCGTGTACTGACCGATTTTGGCGTTGATGCAACACGTGACTTGGTCACCGGTGCAACCGAAACCGACGGTGAAACATAAGCCGGTTCATACACAGGTTCCCCAAAAGCCGCGCGCGCCGAAACCCCCGCCGCACCAACATTTACAACAGGCAAACGAACATCCCCCCATGCGTTGGATGCCACAAAAATCGCCAATAATGACGCAGTAATCCGATGCATATTCCTTTCCTTCCGTTCTAATCATAGAACAAATGACGAATCGGGGGCAAGCACAAAATGCATCACAGAAAATTATTTTTCAACCGCGTCCGCAATCAGTTTAACCGCATGGTTTTCAACCAGTGATTTTTTTGCCATTTTTGAAAGGCGCGTCGGGTTTTCAAACAACTCGCTAAGTGTCGCGGTTAACCATTTTTCTGTAAACTTTGATTGTTCAATCGCGAATCCGCCCCCCAGTCGCGCATACGACGCCGCATTGGCTGCTTGGTCGGGGTTTATCCCCAGTGGCACAATTATCGCCGGACGACCGATTGTTTCCAATTCTATAACTGTGCTGGCACCGCCACGACTTATTACCAGATCAGCGTCCGCAATCACGCCCGCCATATCACGAATAAAAGACAACACGTTTGCGTGAATCTTGTGCTGCGCATAAAACATTTGCAACCGTTCAACATTTTCAGGACGCGTTTGATGCGTGACGAAAATCTTTTTGTTTTTCATTGCTGCAATCGCGTTTGGCACAACATCGTCCAAGATTTGTGCACCCAACGAACCGCCGGTCACCAGCAAATTACCCTTGCCCGATAATTTTGCACCTGCGCGTTCAATAAAATCGCGACGAACCGGCAAACCAGTATAAACGACACGCGCCGACGATTTTTTCGGCATGCCGTCAACGGTTGGGAAACTGGTCATCAAAGTTTTAACCCAACGCATAGTAAACTTATTCGCACGACCAATCGCCGCATTCTGTTCATGCAAAAATGTTGGAATATGCCACACATGCGCGGCAAACACCGCCGGCACAGATGCATATCCGCCAAACGCAACTACGCGATTGGGCCGCGAAAATATAAAGCGTAATGTAAGTGCAGCCGCCGACACTGCGATTTTAAACAAAGCCCACATTTGATTCATACGACTTTTTGCGCCAACACCCGATGCCCAAATATGAATCTGTTTTGCGCCAGCCGGTTTTCCGTCGCGCACCATTTTATCAACACGACCGTCGCACGATATGATTATTTTATGCCCACGTGATGCCAATTCTTCGGCAACCGCCAGCGCAGGATACACATGTCCACCCGTTCCACCTGTTGCAATCAGTATCTTCATCACAGCCCCCTATTGTTATTTCCACTTATCTTCGCGTATCAGTGCCAACACCATACCAAACAGCAAACAATACGCGACAAAAGAACTGCCCCCGTGTGATATGAACGGCAATGTCATACCCTTGGCGGGCATAATACGCAATGTTGATGCCAAATTAATACAAACTTGAATCCCGAACATTGCCGCCGTCCCGATAATCGCATTAGATGTAAAATCATCACGCGCATACTTTGATTGATGCAACAAGCGCCAAAACACAAACCACAACAGCACAATCAGCGCACAAGATGCAATCGCACCAAAGTTTTCACATATTACCGACACAACAAAATCACTTTCCGCCATGGGCAAGTTTTCAACAATGTATGCTTTATCGCCGGCACCAAACAAACCGCCATTACGAATTGCACGCAGGGCAAACCCAATTTGACTGCGCGGATCAACGGCACCAAACATACCCAATGTTCTGGCACGCACGTGGGGCAAAAATGTCACACCTAACATTAACAAGCCACCACCAATTCCCATCAATGAAGCAACCCACTTCCCCGGCAATCCCGCCATAAACAGCATGACGAACAAAGTTCCCAAATACAACAACATGGTTCCAAAGTCCGGATGCCAGAACTGAATTGCCAACACGATTACCAACGGCATTAAATACCACGCCCACGACCAAGTTTTTACTTGGAACAAAGTGCGTTTCAGGTTGAACATATCATCTTCATACATGGCACGCATTTTTGAAATGAACCATGCAGTTATCATAACGAACCCCGGCTTCATCAAATCAGACGGCATAACACGTGGCAACCCCGGCAACATTAACCAACGGTGCGAATGGTTCCATTCGTGCGGGAACAAAACCGTTCCGATTAACAGCAAGAAAAACACAATGAAATCTGCCCATGCCAAACGCATTACCGTCTTTTTATCGGTCATGCTGACACCAATCATGGTCAAAACACCAATTACATAAAACGGAATCATACGCACAAAGAAATCATACCATTGAACCTTGTGCGCCATATTCATTGTTCGCACAAACATAGCAGAACCGCTTGATATCGCCATAATCATTGCGACCAATATCATTGCCAAAACCATAACCAGCAATTTTCTGTCTATTTCAAAATACCAACTGGTTAATCTGCTCTCTTCGGTTCTGTTAAGTTTAAACATTACATTCTCTCACTATACTTTATGCGAATTTCAATATGACCAATGCCAATCCTGCGAACATCACTGACAAGATAAAGAATCGATCGACAATCTTTGTTTCAACCCAGCCCAGTTCTTCAAAGTGATGATGCAATGGCGCGCGTAAAAATACACGACGACCGGTGCCAGTTGCGATACGTGTAATTTTGAAAACCATTGTTTGAATAAATGAAGACAACAAAATCAAAACCATCATACCGGCCGCAACACCCATGATGATTTCAGACTTTAACAACATGGCAACCGTTCCCATAAAACCGCCCAACGCAAGCGAACCGACATCACCCATAAAGATTGATGCAGGTTTTGCGTTGAACCATAAAAATCCCAACACCGCACCAAACGCCGCGCCCAATACTGCATACAGACCGCTTGCTTCGGGTAAAAACACAACTGTATCCATAAACCCGATTCGTGTTGCGCCATATAATGCCACGACCAACACAACCAATACCGGCATATACAGTTTAGACAACATACCGTCCAAACCGTCAGTTATATTCGTCGCATTTGCCGAACCACAAATCACAAAATAAGCAAATACGTAATAGAATAATCCCAACGGCCATGCAATCCACGACCCAAACGCCAACGACAAATCAGGCACATAAGCCGGCATAGTTTTATTTATCAAGTATGCCAAAATGACCACAAACATTGCTTCAACAAGCAAGCGCGTTGATGGTTTCAAACCATTTGACGCCTTGACCGATTGCGAAGAAACCTTTTTATAATCATCAACGAATCCCAGTATACTGAACATCGACAATGCTAACAAAGCAATCCAACCCGTTGGATTTGACATTGGCATAAACAACACAGATGAAATTAAAATCGCCAACACCAACAAAATACCACCCATGGTCGGTGTTCCAGCCTTGGCCCGATGCGATTGTGGGACATTTTCACTTATTGGCTGACCCTTTTTCTGCCACGCGTGCATTGCACGAATAAATGGGCGCCCAAAGATAATCATTATCAAGAACGCCAGCCCAAAACCACCTGCAAATTGGGTCCACCCACTTGCAAAAAAACTTACACCTTTTTCCAGAAAAAAATCAGTCAGCATAAAAATCTCCTTCTTATGCTGACATTTTATCACAAAGTTATTGGAAAATAAATCTTATTTGCTTTCGCATTCGATAATTGTGTCGTCGTCCAAGATAAGCGTCCAATTTTCGCCCTGATTCCACAAAACGACGATTGTATCGTTCAATATTCCGGCAAATTTCGCCCCAGATGCCGACACAACATTAGACAATTCCAATTCATCGCCGTTTATGTTGGCGTTCATTGTTTCGCCGGTATCGGAAAAGCGCATTTCAACGTCATATCCGCCACATCTTTGATGTTCAATACCATCATCGTGGTCGCACGCCACCAACGCACACGCACAGAATAATATCGCCAATACTTTCTTCATAAAAAATCCCCCATACATAACAGGGGACATTATATCACATTTTTTCGTAATATTAAATTAAAATACACCGCCCATGACTGGACTGCTGTCCATGGTGTTGCGACGCGGCGCAGGATTAGGTTTTTGCCCTATTTTGAACGCTTCGGTAATAATTGTGCCGTCTGGGTCAACAGATGCCGCCGCACCACTGCGACGATTTACGCGCACAAATGACAGCCCCCCTGGGATTGGGAACGGTTGGTTCTTTTCATTTTCCAACGCAACCCGCATAAAGTCTGCGAATACGCGCGCCGCCATATGACTGCCGGCACCCTTGGCCAGTGGTTTTGGTGTGTCATAGCCCAAATACACGCCCGCAATCAGATTCTTGGAAAAACCAATAAACCAAATATCTTTTACATCATTCGTTGTTCCCGTTTTACCGGCAATCGTGTGCCCTTCGACCCGCGCCTGACGACCCGTTCCACGTTCAACCACACCCTGTAATATCGACACGATTTGATATAAACTTTGTGCATCGGCAAGTGGTTCCGCAACTTCTTTTACCTCTGGCGGAACCGAATCAGGTGTCCATTCCACCAATTCGACCTTGTTTCCACCGATGGAACGACCATAGCGATCTTGAATATAATCAACCAACTGCGGTTGTATCACGTGTCCACCGTTAATAAACGCAGAATAACCCAACACCAATTTTTCCAGTGTTGTTTCACCCGCACCCAACGCCATTGCAACATTTATGTTTTGTAAATCCGCCGGATACACACCAAAACGTTGCGCCATTTCAATTGCGTTTTCTGGACCAATCTGTTGCGCAAGGCGCACCGTCGGGACATTACGAGATGTTTCCAACGACAACCGCATAGGGATTTCGCCTAAAAACTTCTTATCATAATTTTCAGGTTTCCATTCCATACCGCTTTCGCGAATACCGACAATCGGGGCATCTAGTAATAATGTTTCCGGTGAATAACCGCGTTCCAACGCAGCCAAATATACAAAAGGTTTTATCGTACTGCCAATCTGGCGATATGCTTGGGTTGCGCGATTAAACGAACTTTCCGAAAAACTGCGACCACCCGTCATTGCCAACACACGTCCAGTATGCGGATTCATTGCGATAATCGCGCCCTGCAATTTATCAGTTCGACCGGCATTATACGCGTCCAATTCCTTGTTCAGTGCGGCGGCGGCGGCACGTTGCAAATCTGGATTAATTGTTGTTTTGATATATAACCCTTGGTTATACAAAACATCACGTCCCAAGGTATTTAACAACTGACGACGAACATCTTCGGCAAAGTATTGAAACTCTGGTGCCATTTGTTCGGTAAAACCACTGTTGATATTTAATTCTTCTGCCGCTGCGGCGTTCATTTCTTCACGCGAAATATAGCCTTCTTCCATCATGCGACGCAAAACATAGTTCCGGCGTTCAACCGCACGCGCACGATCATTTGGTGCCTTTGGCAAAGACGCCAAAAATGCACATTCCGACAAAGACAAATTAGCAACCGGCTTGTTAAAATACATTAATGCAGCCGAACCAACACCATATGCACGCGCCCCCAAGAATATTTCATTCATATAAAGTGTCAAAATATGCTTCTTGGAAAAAGTGCGCTCCAAACGCAACGCCAAAATCGCCTCTTTTATCTTGCGCGACAAACTGCGTTCAGATGTAAGGAAGAAGTTTTTTGCCACCTGTTGCGTAATGGTTGATGCACCCGAAAAGTTGGTATTGAATCCCAACATACGCGCACCATTATTAAGCGTGGCGCGAATTATCCCTTGGACATCAATGCCGGGGTGCGTCCAAAAGTTTTGATCTTCGGCGGCAACAAATGCATTAACCAACTGGGCCGGCATATCATCATAATCAATAAACACACGGCGTTCTTCGGCATACTCGATCAACAACGAACCATCCGCCGCATATAAACGTGTTGCAACCGGTGGCGCATAAGTTGCCAATTTACGATAGTCTGGTAAATCATTTCCATAAATAAAAATCAATGCCGCCAACGCCGCAATTCCAGCGGTAAAGCCCCAAAATACGACATGTAATAAAATACGCAGAACTTTTCTTAATTTCATGATGAAACAAAGTTTAAGACAAATATTTATTCTTTGCAAATAAAAACAAAAAATCGCCCAACTGGGCGACATTTTATAATTCTATATGACCGTTGGTCGCAATTAAATCTGCGCCCATTTCTATTTTTCCGCCCGCTTCGCGAACCAATAATTCGCCGGCGGCAATTTCTGCAAAATCAAGTGGTTCAGACACAAAACCATCAAACTTACCTGATGCAACCCATGCCAAATCCAGTGCTGGGCAACCGGTGCAACGAACATCACCAACCGTCTTGCGATTATCTGTTGTATTATACGCAATCGTCAAATCGGCATCTTCTTTTAAATTAGAAACCTTTACACGTGCGGAATGAAATGCCGAAAAAGCATATGCACCACGACCATTTTCCGCATAATACAAACGTTCATCAATTGGTGAATAAACCAACGCGATTTGCGTTTCATCATTTGTGCGCAGCGCCAAAGAAATTGCGAAATGAGGATTGGCACGAACAAAATTAGCCGCACCCGACAATGCTAAAACAAATTCGTCGCGACCATCACCGGCACGCGACACATTTGGTGTTAACAATCCTGCATTTGGACGAACCAGCATCAAATCAGACAAGATGCTTTCTTCTATACGCGCTTCTGCCTTCTGCACAAAGTCACGCGCACCACGCAAAGACTGTTGTAAATTTTCTACTTCGCCGAAATCGTGGCGCAAACCGGTTGCCGTACGTTGCAACGCCATAAACATCTTGTTTAATTCCGTTGAACCTTTGATCAGCAATTCCATTTTGCCACCCCGATTTTGTTTTATTAGAACTTGAATCCGGCAAATTTACTTTTGAATTCAGCCGCACGTTGACCCTTGTCACCTGTGTTTGCACGTTGACCGGTCCATGCAGAATGGTTCAAATTGTCGGTTGATAAAACCAAGTCTTTCTTAACCGAAGAATACATTTTCACCGTCTTACCGTCAGTCATTGTGACGTTAATTTCGTGGTATTCTGGATGAATTCCTTTTTTCATAGCATAACCCTTTTAATTTTTTGCCCCACGATTATACAAGGAAATTTCCATAAATCAAGCGATATTCGCGAATTAATAGCGTCCAATGCACCCCAGATACGAATTACCGGTGGATTCCAAGATATTTATGAACTGATTCTGATTTTTGCCGGAAAACAGCGCCAAAATCGTTCCTGCATCCGTTGCCAACATGTCCGCCACCGTCGCAATGGACGAATTCATCTTTTTGAAAAAGCCACTGGTTGGGTATATTTCGGCGGCAAACAACTGGTGTCCGCCACGTGCAGACGCGCCATTATCCGCCTTGATAACCATTAACTGACATTCGGGCGAAATAATCATTTTGTCCGTCACAACGGCGCCACCCCCCAGCAATTCACCCCACCAACCTGTCGATTCACAAAAAACGGGATAATAAACAATTGCATTTGGATTCGATTCGAATATTGATGGCAAATCTAAATCAGCCGATATAATGTCCGGCATTTCGCCTGTGGCTGTATTTATGACTTTCCGCGCCAACTGGTAAATCGCATCACCATTTGTCTTACGTGGCCAATAAAGAATCGGAAACTGCTTCATTGATGTGAATTATATCAGATTCGGAAGAGATAAAAAAGGGGGTGATGTAAAATAAACTACTTGATTTTTTATTTTTTTATACCTGCGTATAGTTTTTTCGCGTCTTCCCACAGTGTGCCAGCGTCTTTTTTTGTTTTTTCATAGAACTCATCTGATATCTTTACACTGAATAACGTCTTGATAAGTGTCGGAATTGTGGTCATAAACATTGCCATAAACGCCCCCAAAAGAACGATTGTGACAAGGCTATCTCGGCGCATCATCAGCCCATCCATAATTATTTTCGAATCGTTTTGCTCCATCGCAGCCTTTAATGCCGTTATTCCTTCCCAACTTCCAAATATAGCGTCCAAGAACATTATCGCAAATGTCACAAACACGCCGGTCAGCGCGATTCCTAACGCCCCTTGGACAACATCTTCTATGATTGTTTTGATGTTTTTCTTGCTGTTGGGCAATATGTTCCATCCGGTAAATATCCACGACAACAAACTTATTGGCAACATAATAAGGTCTATGGACAACTTTATAAATATTTCCAAGAAATATATTGGTATCGGCAACAACGCCATAAAGAACAAAACAACAACCAGTGCGCCACAAAGCAGAATCGGGACATTCGGCAAAATTGGCATTCCCCACATGATTTTATGCATATATTCCTTGTTAAACGCCATGTTCAGCATGGTCCAACCCGCCGTCATACCCAAGCCGGTCATTTGATGTATTGTTGCCAATTCGCACGCCAAATGATGACGCAACTTTGGCGAAAACGCACCACGACTTGCACTTACTGCGGTTGCAGATGCCGGATCTGCGATTGCGGTTGCCACGATACAGGTATTAAACGCCTCGTCATCAGCAACAATATGATTTATTGACATACCGATATTAAATATTGGTTGTATCGCAATATCATTTATCAATCGTGGTAATGGGGCAATCAACAAAGCACCAGCGACCCCCAACTTGATAATTTTTGTCCCAAATTCACCCGTAAAAGACCATGGCTCTATATTTTTTGCATTCATAAAGTTAGACAATAATTGCCATGCAAACCAAACAGCTAACAACGCCGCCGCAAAAGGTATCGTCACAAGACCAATTCCATGATATATCCCCGGTATTATATTTGACATTGTTCCCAATATATCGGAAAACATTTGGCACGACCAACATGTGCTGAAAAAGTTAAATGCTTCTTGCATATTGACTGGGGCATGACTGCGATATACGGCAAAACCCGCCAAACTTCCCAGCCCCGCAATTATGCCAAAAGCAAACGGCGTAAGTGCCCCCGCCGTAAAGGGCAGGAAAGATACAAACACTATCCAAAATTTTTTAAACCAACTCATTTTTATAATAAGTATATCACATTTTGTCCCAAATGTGATATAATTGAAAGGATAAAAATGAAATCAAGAGAGAGAATGAAACCTTTCAGGCGGATTTTTCCTTGCTTACTTGTGGCTACAATGCTTGTTGTACCTGCGACTGCGTTCGCACGGGATATTGTTGATAGTTTAAATTTAGCACCGTTTGTTCCATTGGTGTTGGACGCAATGATGAGTGTTGCCACAGGCGGATATGATTTTTTTGTCGGAAATGGTAAGGGACTTATCTATATTTTGGTGTGGAGTTTTCTGGTTATCACCATTGGTTTATACTTGATAAAAATGTACATACCAAAAAACTGGACGCCTTTGTTCGGATTTTCGGGTGGTGGCGAAATGCTGGACGGCAAGACCGACGCCCAAACAATCGTATATAATGTTATGAAACCTTTGCTGCGTGGCATTCTTGCGGCGGTCGTGTTATTGCAGGTTCGTCCATATATGGTGACCGAAGTTTTGGTTAATCCTTTTTTACAGTTTGGTTCAATTTACACACACTATATTACTGAAACAGTCAATTCGACCGGTGCCATCACAGAAAAAATAGAATGCCCCGAATCCATTGTGCAAAAGGGTTGGATTTCTAAATCATCATGCGAATTCTTGGTGCAACCTGTTGCCGACTTGTCCGCGGCAAACAACACCATCATAAAGCGCGGTTTTGAATTCATTGGTTCGGGCTTGCTGGGACTGTCCACTATTATATCGCACAGCAGTAATGGATTTTTGAATTTGATTACGGGTATCATTCTGGTATCAACATTTTTCTCAAGCAATTTATTTATGGCACTGTTGATAATAGAAGCCATCTTTAAGTTTGGTATGGCATTGGTTTTGTATCCATTTCATGTTTTGTCGTATGTTATGAAACCAAACGACAAATGGTTGGATTTTTGGCCGGCACTTTCCGGCATCATAACAGAATTAAGACATTTGGTTATCACAATGATTATGTGTTCTTTTATGTTGTGCATCAATATCGCCATTATAAAAGCACTGTTTACATGGGACAATTCTGTGTTTGTTGTCGCTGCGGGCGGAACCGCAACCAGTAATGTTCCAAGCATTGCACAGTCAACCGGTGGATTTGGCGAACATTCTATTTTGTGGTTGTCATCAATATTGACGTTTTATTTGATGTTCAAATTGTTTGATTTAACACAAAAACAACTAGAAGACTATGTCGGTGGACGCGGAACATTATATGATGATGTGACCAACAACGCGAAAAATCTGTGGAAAAAAACCACTGGCGCAAAGAAAACAATCGGCAAATTAAAGGACCTGCTTAACTAATGAATCATTTGCTAAGTAATCTTATTCACAGCACCGTCCAATGCTATGGTTGCCCGATATTTGATCGGTTGTTCCAGATTGTATCTGAATCAGCCGCGGCGGTCTATGAACGCATGGTTCTTTTTTCTTTCATAATTTTTGTCGTAATGCTTGCGTTTTTCATAATGAATGCCGTATGGCAAAATCTTAAACAAAAAGCCCCAGACCCATGGTTCCATAAATCTGTGCGTCCTGTTATGATTAATTCATTGGTCGCAATGGCATTTCTTGGGATGGGTGTCGCTTTGCCGCGCACCATTAGCACCGTCACATTTGAACCCGTTGCCGATTTATCGCTTATTTATACACAAACCATGTTGGGTATCGACAATGATGTTGTCAACCAACATGTCACATATCAACCCGCGCAAATTGCCGATGACGGATTTTTCAGACCGGATTTGCGCAACAAAATTATTATGTTAATGAAAACAAGCATCACCCAATTTCAAGCATATATGAAAGTGGGAATTGCAATAATGGAAACCGCGTTTTCATGGCGCGAATTACGTGGAATCGGTGCAATTCTCCGACATTTCATCCTGTTTGTCGTTGGCATATATATTTTCTGGGAATTTTTCAAATTGTTCTTTAAGTTCTGTTGTTATTTCGCAGATATAATTATCTCTATGGCATTGTTCGCGTTTTTCTTTCCATTCTCTATAATAATGATGGTATTCAGCAACGCCGAACATGTCCCGTCATGGATGTCTGGATTGGGTAAAAAACTTGGTATCGGACAATTCAAAAGCCTTATCAACGCTATTGTTTCTTTGGCGGCGGCTGTAATGACCTATACAATCATCATGGTTATTATTGCCCAGTTCTTCTCGTCATCAAACACTTCGGTCAGTGAAGTTATAACCGCAATGACCAAAGATGATATATTCTCTGTAAGTTTATCATCGGAAAATTTTGCAACGCTTACACTGGCAAGTATACTTGTGTTAGTATTTGTCATAAAGTTCTTAACCAATCAAATACCACAAGTGACCAAAATGATTTTGTCTGTGTTTGATTTGGATACCAACACTAAATTAAGCGACGAATTGGGCGACAACGCAATGAAATTGACATCTTCAATAGTTAACAGCGTCAAAGAGTTTGGTAAAACAGCAATATCGGGTGGCAACGCAACAGGGGGAAACTAGGTGCTAAAAGCAAAATTGATTATGCTTGCTGTCAAAATCGGTATGGGCGCAATTGCGTTGGGGCTGGGCATTTGGTATTTATCATCGTCTATTGGTGGCGATTCCCTGACCTATACCAGCATGGATAATTTCCTTACTGCGATTGGTGCAAATGGCGACATAGCCAACGCCAACGGTTGCTTTATGTGCAGATATATTTCTGAAATGTTCGGCGTATTGGGTCAAGCAACCGAATACTTTTGGGACGGCATTATTGATCACATATGGTTATTATTGGTAATTGGGTTTGGTATATTTTTGGCTATCTATTCCGGACAATATCTTTTGGATGCCGCAAAACAAACTTCTAAACTGGACACATCTGAAAAGAAATTAGATTTCAAAACATGGTTCGACAAGGTTTGGCACCAAGCCGTTCGTGTCCTGATTGCCGGCGCATTTATTGGGGCGTTTGGTTTAGGTGGCACAACCGCATTGCGTCATGTGACCCAAATTACAATTACACCGGTTATGTTTGTTGGCGCAGAACTAGGCATGGCTGCATCTGGTGTGACAACCGCAACACAATGTGGCGCACTTTCAAGCACCACAAATTCCGAAGATGTTTTGAATCCTGTGTTGCAACCGTTTATGTGTTCCATTGGAAATCTGAATACAATTATGTTGGCGGGTGCCGCCGGTGGCTTTGCATTAATGAATTATTCAGCATTGGGCCTGGGGGGTGGCGCACTTACATGGGTTGCTGGATTGGGACTGGTTATACTGTTTTTAATTATCGGGTTTGGTCTGTTCTTCCAGGTATTAAGCGTTGTTATGAAAATGATATTCTTGGTCTTGTTCCTTCCAATATTTATCGCGGCATACGCTTTTAAACCGGTATGGAAACTTGCATCAAACATGGTCGCCAATACGGTGGGAAAACTGTTGGTATCATCTGCGATAAAAATTGTCGCCATATCGTTAAAGATTGTTGTCCTGTTTGCAACGGTGTCTTATGCCGCCGATATGTTCTTCCCTGGGCCACTTGACGGATACAGCAGTATTTTACCACCAATGATGAATCAAACCATTCAAAATCCAGACGCCCGAACAATGTCCATCATAAATACATTCAAAGACTGTGAACAACATGCAATAATTAACGGCGAAATGAACGGCGAAATATTTAAAGCATGCTTTACTGCACACAAGGCAACCGTTGAAAGCAGTTACCCAGGGGCATTTGATTTCATGAAAGATAATGCATGGGAGTTTTTGATTATGATGATTGGTCTGTTCATATTGTATTACTGGACAATATCGCCCAAGATAGATGCATTGTTAAGTATCGCAGACAGCGACGAAATGTTTGACTTTGGTGGCAACATCAAGAAATTGGGAACAAGCATATGGAATGTTCCGCGTTCAATAGCAGGAAAGTTAACATCAAATATGGGTGGCTAAGGAATTATGAAATACATTCGTAGCATTTTATCAAAATTACTTGTCGCAATCGTATGCGTCTGTATTTCGTTTTCTGCGATTGGGGCGGCCAATAATCACACTGGCGATATCGGCAATTATGGCTCATGGTCAACCGAGCATAATATTGGTGAATTTGTCAGATCACTGGTTGGTCCCAATGGCGATTTAATTGAAATGGAAAACAGTTTCCGAAGACAACTGGCACGCGACTATGTTCCAATAGAGGCTCGTTTAGGTATTGCAATGATGAACGCACTTACACACGTTGCAAATATTTTGGATACTTCGCTGGTTCGTTTTATGATTATTTTCATAATCGTCATGTATGTATTTTGGCTGGCGTTCGAAGCGTATAATTTTATGTCCAAAGGCGACGGCAAAGCCGTAGATTTCTTTATGAATATCGGCAAGACCGGTGGCATGATTATCATTTGGATTGTCGTATTAAATATTGGGCCGGCAAAGTTATTCATGTCAATAACGGGACCAATTATTACCATTGGAACATTTTTATCTGACTTTATTTTAAACTCTATTGCATTTGTATCAGGTGCCATTTTACCAGACACATGCCACGCAATTCACGAATATGCCATGTCGAACACACCGCCAAACATGCTTATTGACGCGGATGCCGCCGCCAATTTAATGTGCCTGCCGACACGGTTGTCTGGATTCTTTACCAGTGCGATTGCGCTTGGTTGGAAATGGATGGTTAACAGTGTGGGTTATAGCGGTTTTGGATTTATCATTGGCGCAATATTCACCGGTATATTTTTGTGGAACGCATGGAAGTTTGCATTAATGGCACTGGGGGTGGTAATGGATTTGTTCTTGGCAATATTATTATTACCATTTACGGCGGTTGCTGAAACAATTCCACAAACTTCATACAAGGGTATAGCGGGCGATATCTTTAACGAATTTATAAAGTTATTTAATGCAGACCAACTTAAAGACCAACTTAAATTAAAGGCGCAAATAAATCGGTTTATAAACGCTGCTATCTATTTTGTATCATTATCAATTGTTATATCTATATGCGCGGCGTTGTTGTATGGCGTAATCACAAGTGATTTAGCAGCACAAGTTCCGTCCCTTGAGAACGATAATTTTATAACTGTGTTATTAACTGGATTATTGGTCACATATCTTGCAACCAAGGCGGACGAAATTGCGAAAGATATTGGCGGCAAGATAGAAGAAAAATCATGGAACAATCAATTCACCAACGATTTGAAAACTTTTGGCAAAGATGCCAAGACCAATATTGCTTCTTGGGTTGAGGCAATCAAGAAAAGCAGAGGTTAAACCTATAAAATCGTCACAAACGATTTCATAACGTTTTTCATACCATGCTTGCCAAACGCAACCGTCAAGACTTCACCATTTTCAGCAATCACCGTTCCGTGTCCCAATTCTGTATGCGACACCAATTTTCCAACCATTGTTGTCGTCGCAATACGTGGTGCAACCCGACGCGGTGGTGTATAAGAATATGATTGTGTGCGTTGCGGACGTGCGCCCCCCTGGAAATCCAAATACCGCCCATCCATTTCGGTTATAAAGCGCGATGGCGAATTATACTGGCGCGAACCAAACACCATGCGTGTCATAGCATTTGAAATCACCGCACGTTTGCGCGCACGTGTAATCGCAACATATGCCAAACGCCGTTCTTCTTCTATGCCACCTTCGTCAATTGATTTTTCGTTGGGGAAAATCCCCTCTTCCCACGCCGGCAGATAGACATTATCAAACTCTAATCCTTTGGCTGCGTGAATTGTCATAACACTAACAGCATTTTTTTCACCGCCAAGTTTGTCGTCTTCGTCATCATCTGTTGTCATCAATGCCGCTTGTTCCAAAAACTCTGGCAAAGTATCATATTTCGCAATTACATCTGTTATCAATTCGCGCACATTATCCAAGCGGTCCGTGCTATCTGAATCTTTGGAATCGCGCCACATTTGCAGATAGCCCGATTTTTCCAACAATGTTTGTGCCGCTTCGCGTGGCGACATTTCCATCCAATTAAAACGAAACGCGTCCAAGAAAGCGTCCGCCGCCGCACGTTGTTTCCCGCTTAATTGCGCGGTCCGCAAACCCGCCATCAAATTTGGACCCGCATCACGCAATTTATCAACCGCAGATGCACCGAACCCACGACGTGGCTTTCCAATGATACGCAAGAAGGAAATATCATCAAACGGATATACCAACAAACGCAAGTATGCAATCGCATCACGGATTTCCGCCCTGTCATAGAACTTGGTTGCACCTATTAAGCGATACGGAATACCACGACGCGTAAACTCTTCTTCGAACAACCGGCTCAGGCTACCTGCACGAATCAAAACCGCATGCTTTGTAAAATCACCAGCCATAGAAATTGCATCTGCGATAACATGCGCTTCGTCCAAATCAGACGGCACAGTTAAAACATACACCGGTTCACCCGCAACATCAGATTTTACACTGCGCAAATCTTTACCCAAACGACCATTGTTATGCCGTATTAGTGAATTTGCCGCACCCAAGATATTTTGCGTACTGCGGTAATTTGTTTCAAGGCGAATAACCGTCGCCCCATGATATGTTTTATCAAAGTTCAGAATATTTTTAATTTCTGCGCCACGCCAAGAATAAATTGATTGGTCATCATCACCAACGCAACAAATGTTCGGACTTTCAATTCCCCGCGTCAGCATTTCCAGCAACTGCATCTGGGCTGCATTGGTATCTTGAAACTCATCAACCAAGATATACTTAAACTGATGCTGATAACGCGCTAAAATTTCGGGCTGTGATTCGAATAACTTTAACACATATAAGATTATATCCCCGAAATCAATCGCCCCCATACGTGCCAATTCTGCATTATATGCGATATATACTTTATCTTTGTTATCCAGCGCACTTAACCCCTTGTCCTTGATAGACGAAAATTGTTCCACAAAGTCACCTGGGGTTCGGGTTGTTGTTCCCATATCCGCCAAAACCGATTTCACAACGGCCTTTTGATCATCTTCACCAAATATAATAAAATCAGGACGTAAACCCGCCACCGCCGCATTGGCACGCAAAATCCGCAGGCAAATTGAATGGAAAGTCCCACACCACAAATCGCGCGCATTCCACCCTGCACCACTTTCTGCAAATGTCGCTATACGCGATTTCATTTCATTTGCGGCCTTGTTGGTAAAGGTCAATGCCAAAACCTGCCATGGTTGCGCCAGTCCGTTATTCAAAATATATGCGACTCTGGTCGTCAAAACGCGGGTTTTCCCAGTTCCCGCCCCCGACAGCACCAAAACCGGCCCTTCGGTCGTTTTTACCGCCGTTAATTGTTCCGCGTTAAGATTTGCTAGCATTGAATCCATCATTTCTTTATAATACACTAAACTTTCAGATTTAAACAGATTATTTTGCGGGATGGGGAATGAAAAGGGTCATTTGTTTTGATATTGAAACAACCGGCTTTGAATATATGCGGGGCGACCGCTGTATAGAGATTGGTGCGGTTGAAATCGCCGACGGCGTTATTACCGAACGCACTTTCCATGAATATATCAATCCAGATGGGAAAATAATCCCACCCGATTCGTATATGGTTCATAAAATCTCTAATGCTTTTCTAGAAGACAAACCGAAAATGTCGGTAATTGCACCAAAGTTTCTGGAATTCATTGGTGATGCACCAGTTGTCGCACACAATGGTTTGGACTTTGACTTTCCGTTTATGAATCATGAATTAGAAATGTTGGGATTGCCACCGATTCCGCGTCCCCAACAACTTGACTCTATCGTAATCGCGCGCAATCGCGTTTTTGGGCCCAAAAGTTATTCACTGGATGCACTTGCGAAATGGTATGGCATTTCCCTTACCGCGCGTGCAGATGCACACGGTGCACTTATTGACGCCGAGATTCTGGCCAAGGTATTCTTGGAATTGGAAAACACCGCGCCGGCACCAGATATCAACGACGTTATCGCAAAACAACACGATGCTTTCTTGGCGCATCCAAAAATTGGGGGGACATTCCCTTATCGCACATTTGCACCACATGACGAAGAGCTTGCCAACCATAACGCATTTATGGAAAAAATCGCGGGTTAACGTGTAAGAAATTGTTGATATTCCACTGGGGACAGATTACTGCCAACACATATACACTTTTTTATGGTTCTTGCCCCAAGCCACCGCGGGTAAATCTTCATACGTGACAGATGTGCTGGTATTATAATCTCCGTTTTCGTCGTAAATCTGGGTACCGGCGCAATTCGGTTCAGTATAAATACCGCGGAATGTTTTACCATCGTCCCCATTTGTACATCCATCGTGACTATTCGCACCACCACAATGATACAGGTCAGCAATCAAATTAGAAACCGATGGCCATGTGTTAGATGGCTGGACAAATATTATCGTATGTTCGCCATATCTTATAGAATAATTTGGCAAAAATGTATTATAGCGAACCGTATTCACCGCATCACCTTCGCTGCCATCATCCAGAATTACCACCGATTTAGTTGTATCCACATATCCGGTCGTATCGCACGACACCATACCCGTTGAACCACCGGTATTGCTCGGTTTGTCTTGGCCGGTTGTCTTTGCATAACAAACGCCCAGTGTATCTTCACATAAAATGGCACAATCTGATGCAGGGCTAATTACGGAATTATTTGATGTGACCAATGCACGTTGTACTGTACAAGATGCACTAACCTCATCTTCTGGAAAGATATAACTAGAATTTTTATTGAAATCCTTGTTATATTCTGCACGTGTTGTCGGGCAAATACTGGCATAATTAGCCCAAGAATTATCCGAATAATCCCACGCTAATGTCAATTCATTTGAATCAGATGATGACAACGTCTTTGCCGGTGTTCCATCATCATTATAAACATGTGTACAACCCGGACCAATGGTTGGCTTACCATCCGAATATGTGATGCTGCAACTATCACCGACATATCCGCCCATAAACGTGTAATGCCCTGATATACTGCCTTCTTTTGCCCTATCAACATACGGTTTCAAGGATGGTAATGTTGTATTATATCTGTATGTCAACCGATCTTCTAATCTCAAATAATCCTGATCCCAGAAAGCGGTTGGCACCGTGTCCATAATCGGTCCAACATCCACATCAAAACCGTGGTCGTTTCCAATTGTCGTGGTATTACACGCAACGATTGAACCGTTCCAATCATAGTATGTTTTGCTGCCCACTTTATAAGTATATTTACCAATCCGGCACATGCCATCGCCGTCCGTGAACATCCATGTACAAGCACTTTGGCTGCTAATCGTTTCACCATCTGGCGCTGACAACAAATGTCCATCACTTATATTTGCATTGGCATTTGCATAACTTGAAAGCGACTCGTCAACAGATGGGCAATCGTAATCATCCGGCATTATCGGTTCCGATGGTTCTTCTTCAACCTCTTCATCCGTCCAACACATATACATATTACCCACTTCGCTAAATGTCATAGTGGAGTGTATTGGCTTGCCCGTATCGTCATAATAACGTGTCCCCGAACAATCTTTGTTTGAATAAATACCCGCAAACTGTTTATTTGATTTTTCCCACGCATGTTGTGTGCTGTTCCAAACATAGCGTTCCATATTTGACACCAGCCCGCTTAAATCTGGGAACACCAAGTTCTTACTGGTGTCGCCTTCCCATTGATACAGTATCTTGATTATCCCACCAATTCCTGTTGGATTAGTTGGGGTTACCAGTTTACCCTTGCCATTACCATTCATGTCCCAACTATCGTCAATATATATGTTCTTTATTCTTTGTCCACCCGCACTCCACGGCAATGTACCATCACTTTCAATTGTATATTTGCCAAGGTCGCAATCCATCACCCTATACATGCAAGAGTCGGTTCCTGCTGTACACTCACGATTATTTTCCATAACCCAACATAATCCATCGCCATCACGAATTATTGCGCCACACTTCGCAATTCCATTCTGTGTGTTACCGAATAATAAAACATTTCGCACAAATGTAGAATTTTGAACAAATGTTGCAACGTCCGCTGAAGACATCAGTCCATTCTGCGTCCAATAATGCGGATATCTTTTTGCATTTGAACAACTTGTGTCACCTGATGCACATTTTACACCCGTGGGCACTGGGCAATCGGCAACCGTCTCATTTACGGTGTTCCACAACAGCGACGGCTCATACACCCCATCGTGTCCATCAAAGTTGTTTTGTATTTCGGTTTGATTTGCGATTGTTTTAACCGGATTTCCATCTGCACCCCAATATTTTTCGCTTTCTGGCAAAGACACACAACCACCCGCGGATATACCAGCGCACGGTTGCCCACCCGCACTCATATGATTTTTACTAAATCCACCAACCAAAACCGCATTTGGCGAATAATATTTGTTTAACTGAACAAACGGTGCAAGTGATGGCAATGTTTCACCATAATTTATGCCAATTCTTAACTGATTAAACAACAGCGTTTGAGTTTCATCATACGCGGACTTTATTCCGCCGGCGTGTGTTAAAACCAACAATTCTGCATCTATATCTGAATATTCTTTGTTGCAATCAACAACAAGCCCACCCGTGGGCGATGAAATGATCCACTTACCGTCACCTTTATAAATACTGTCCGTATAAACACTGATTGCGGGCAATCCTTGATATGCCGGCTGAACCTTATACGGGGCAATACGGCAGAAACCGTCTGCATCTTCGTAAATTATGGCGCAATCGGTTTTGTCAGATTTTCTGTCTGCTGCATTTTTCGCCCGAACATACTTTGTTGGCGTTATGCTATTCCACGCAGAACCTTGGACACTTTTATCAAACACCGGGCACGAATCGTCACCCTGGGGTTCCGCATCGTCCCATATTATAAACATAAAGAATGGTCGACCACCTGTATTTGCCAATCCAGGATATGTCCATGGCAAATCATCCAGCTTTATATATTGCTTTACCGCTTTGCCCGTTTCATCATAAAGTTTTGTGGATGTAAATTTAAAGTCGCCACCCGCATTGCCATAAATATGATATGTTTCTTCGACATCTTTACCCCACATGCTGTATATACCCGCAAACTTCTTTCCCTCTGGTGGTGTCAGGTTGTTCACATATTTTGTTAAATCCGGTAATTGCAACATTCCCGTATTACCATTTTCATCCTTGCCATAAGAAGAACCAACGGTGGTTCTGAATTTCAACACCCTTGTATAACCATTATTTGTATCCATCAAAGATACAGGATTATTGTAAGCCCATGGCAAGAAATAATATGTATTGGAACTCTCATACGTATCTGGATTATATCCCGACGGGGTAAATTGGTTCATTCTGACCATACCATAGCCCAGATTATACGTATTTATTTCATCTGCGCATGGAATTAACTGACGTGCACTATTATTCATTTTCAACGCCCAACATAAGCCAATAGAATCGTGCACAATCGCCGCACAATCTTCTATGCCCGCAAGGGTTGATTGATTTGTTGTCTGTACGGTTTTAATAAAGGTATCACCCGTCATGCGTCCTTGATAATCAGATAATTTATTAGAGCATGTATTTTCAACGGTTGCTGCCCCTTTGTTCCACACACCATATGCAAAATACATTTTTTGGTAATCACTGTATGCGAAACTGTTCATATTTGAAACGCTGGTGACGGCGGGCGCACCATCCGCACCCCAAATTTGTCCCGTACCACTTTGGACACCATTTACGGTCGCCATAGATTTGGTTTTATATACACCACTCAGCGTTATTACTTTATTGCTTCTGTTGTTGTTAAGTGGTGCCAGTGATGGTAATGGCTGGCCAAATTCAATACCGACCTGAACCGATTCAAAAGTCATATTTGAATACGCTGTATCTATATCGGCACCAACATCCACCGTCACAGTTCCGTCCAGATGCGAATTTCGCTTGTCGCAGTTAACAACAGGGTCACCATATGTCAATGCGCCATCATAGTATCCATATGTATTTCCGTTCCAACGCGCCATACGGCAAAAACCGTCTGCATCCGTCACTATTATTGCGCAATCCGCCACATTTGTACCATTTGCACCGACAACGCGTGCATCAGATTCAGATATACTGGTCCCTTGCCGTCTGTTCCATGCGGTTAATGTGGCACTGAACGATGGGCAGTTTGTGGTATTTCCATCCCCCGACACAGGTTCTGTTGATGGGTCCCCAACCAATTTGCCAGATGCAATCAGATGTATTGATGAACCCGGCATTATATTTTCCGAACTATCCTTGGCCGCACCATTGCTGTAATAAACCATATCGCCGTCATTAGAACTGTCGTTGCCGGTGAATGCGCCATCTATTCTGACGGTTGTATTTTTTTCAGACACATTTTCAAACAATGTGACAAGGTTTGGCAATTTGTTGCTGTCTTTCAACAACGACACATACCCCATATTGCCAGATAATTCTACATACTTCTGTAAGTTTTCGTATCCGCTGGCAATATTGTCATCAACATACATTTTGACCACAGAAGTATTTCCACCAGAAATTGGCATAACAACTTGTTGATTTGTTTCCCCAGCACGCGCACGAATAGCACGAGCGGTCGTAGCCGCGCGTTTTGATACAGTTTTTTGTGCGGATGAATTTGAACGTGATTGAACAGCATTTGTTGTAACACGTGTAGCGGTTGTTTTTTCCGTCGTTACGGCAGCACGTGTTGCGGTCTTACGCGCTGTGTTATTGATGGTTTTTTGTTCAGATGTTGCGCGTGCTATGGCGGCACGTGCGCGCCCAGTCGATTGGGCACCAAGCGCACCACCACCAAAACTGGTTCCAACCAAACTGCATAATAAAATCGTCGTAAGCAACGGTTTGTTCACCACAAACATCCTATAGATTATTTAGGTTTATATCGCAACTTACCGCCCCGACAGGTTTAGGTTCTGTACCTGTTGTATTATACAGCCAACATAAATCTGCAGTACCGACCAAGGAATAAGATGGGGTGCTTGATAAAATTTGTGCTTCTAACGATGGCGTATCACTGTTAAGGTCGGCAACAGTCGCTTGCATCATTTGTTGCGCTGTCTCACCACCGCCACCACTACCTGAATTCGTCCATGTTGCCGTACAATTCGTTGTTATTGTAGATGGTGTAAACGACGAACCCGCATCACGTTCTGTACCATTACACGACCATTTATTAAACGTTTCGCCACTGTTTGCGGTACAATTATTACCATCAGGCAAAGTAATGGATCCGTTTTCGCTAACTTGTTGTGACCATGAATTTCCTGTTCCATTGCTACGGCAAGCAAAGTTTATAGTATAAATTGTTTGGGTTGCATCTTTCCATGTTGCAGAACATCTTGTTGGTGTTGTGGACGGATAATAAGAGCCACCCGCACCACGCAAACTACCATCACAATTCCACATGTTGAATACTTTACTGCTGTTATTAGATGTACAAACATTAGAGCCATACAGTGTGACATAACTGCCCTGCGTTGTTGTCAAATCCGCAAGAGTTTCATTTCCATAATCACCGCAATCAAAGTTCACAACATATGTTGTTGTGGTAGTACCACCGCCACTGCTACTGCCACTATTGCCAGAATCCGTCCATGTTGCAGTACAAGTTGTTGTTGCAGACGGCGTAAATGACGAACCCGCATTATATTCTCTGTTATCACACAACCATTTATTGAACCGCTGACCCGTGGAGGATCCACAAACACCAGACGAAGGCAAGGTGATAGAACCACCAGCATTAATACGTTGACTGGTTGGGCTGCCACTGCCACCTTCACCACACCCAAAATTCACAGTATAAGTAGCAATGTCGGTCCATTGTGCCGTACACGTTGTTGTTGTGGTTTCTGGTGTGTACAGCGCGCCCGCATCATACAGCGTTCCAGCACAACTCCACTTCGAGAATTGTTTGCCAAGATTGGCGGTACACTTCGAACCTTGAGGCAATGTGACCGTGTTACCGGCGGTAACTGGTATATCTGTTGAATTTCCGTTACCCCCAGAACCGCAAGAGAACTTAACCGTGTATCTGTTGCTGCTTGAACCACTGCTGGATGTTGGTGTGACATAACTATCTGGGTGTGCGTTATTCGTGTTCGGTTCATAACATACACCATTTCTTAATTCGGTATACGTCGCATCTGAACACCAACATGTTCCATTGGTATTCCTGAGTTGACCAGCACCACAATCAACGACACAGGCACCGCCCCAAACAGTATAACCATCGTTACATTTACATCTGGTGTTGACCCAACCCGCTTTTGTATCATTAGGATCAGTACTCGTGTTCTCTGTCGATTGGAACGAGCTATTATCCGGACACAGTAATGACTGATAGAACATGTTGGATATACAACTTATTATTTCGTCATTATATGTCGAAGAACCATAACGTTGACCAGCAGCCCCTTGACACCCAGAAACAGAATATGTTTTTCCGTCCACAACAAGTTCTGTATTTGGATCAATCTTTGGATCACCAGTAAATATCGCCAAACCGCATGTCAACGCAACACTGCGGCACGCACCACGCATAACACTGTAGATATTAGACGCACTGGCCGCAGTTGCCCAAGAATTAACTTGTGTCACCTGTTGATTATAGCATGTTGCAACATCCATAATACAGGTTGATGCATAGTCAGATATAATCTTTTGCTGTGCCGCCTTGATACTGACCATTGCGCGTTGGATATAGTTCACAACAATATCGTTATACGCATTATATTTGCTTGTCTTGCTGTCATATGTATACAGTTGGCACTTATCCAAAACCGGACGGCACAAACCTTCGGCTGTGGCTTTGTCCTTGGTACCGATTTTCTGCAATAAATATTTTACGACACACTTTCCATCGCCCATGCATGAATTCGCACCAATTTTTGTGCCATACGCATTTGCCAAAAAGTCTTTGTCTATTGCGGCGTTGTTGTAATCAGTCATAAACGACTGGATAACGGTAATATCCTGACCCAATACGACATCACCGTTTTCATCAATGTATGCTTTGGTCGGATCAACGCACTTATAGTAATCGTCACCGCAAACCATATCGTCCTTCATACATGCTTCCAGCGCCCCAACGCACCCACGCGCATCATATTGGTTTTTATTTTCCATAACCGCCAAACGCGCTTTCTGCAACATCAAGTTTGCACTTTTCACATTTGACAGCAATGTGTCGTTCATCTTTTTCAAACCGGCTTCATATTCGATACAATCTTTATCAATCGCCAAATCATAGTTGCCGGTTATTTGCGCCTGTGTTGCGCCGGCATCTTTACACTGGGTCAATATCGTATTGCAACGTTTTTTCGCCGTATTATACAATTCTGTGCCACGCAGTTTTGAAATACTGCTGCTGTTCATGTTGGTGTTCAAGAAATCAAGATTAAATATATCAATCGGATCAGACGAGAATGTCAAATCCATATCCAAACCAAAACCAAATGTTGTATCAGACGAATAAGATGTTGTTGAACTGGTTGGATCCTTAATCATGGATTCAATCTGTTTCAACATATTACGCGTTGTCGAAGTATCCTTGGTATCGTCCAAGGCTTCTTCGGCCTCGGTCTCGGTCATAATTGCACGAATTTCATCAGCCGACAAACCAACATAACGTATCGCCTGTGCAACCTCGTTCAACTTGCTGTTCGCTTCCGTCACAGCCTTTTCAACCTTGGTATACCGCGATAAATTAGAACTGCAACTGCAACGCTTTTGATTTGCATCAACAATCGCACAGAATTGATCCATACATTCGTTGTATTGTTCTTGGCATGATTTATTTAATTCTGCGGTCAATTCCAGTTTTTCACGTGCATCAGCAATAGATTCTTTGGTTGCCTGAACATTCTTTGTTGCACGATTGGAAAGTTTTTGAATATCAGTGCTTATATTTGACCCCGTCTGACGATCTGTTCCGGCAATCGTTGCACGACCACCATAGTCAGCAAAACTGGGGCGTAAAACAACACCTGCACGACGCACCACTGGATTACTGTTGATATCACCTACGGTCGACCTAGAAACCGTATTTTTTGTAGAATCAGCGGTTCGGGTGGTTGTGCCACGTGATGACGCAGAATCCGTACGTGTTGTTGTTGAACGCGACGCGGTTGTGCGTGATTCTGATGATACGCCACGTGAACTTGAATCTTTGGTGGTGCTGGTCGCCTTTGTGCGCGAAACAGTTGTGCGTGATGTAGCACGCGCCGTCGCATCACCGTCACCGGCATCACTGGTCAAATTACTTGGAATTGTGCGGGATGCAACAACACCATCGGCCGCAAAAGCGGTACCGACGAACAACGCCATCAACAAAAATAGCGGCTTATACATCCTCATTACTAAGATATATTATATCATAATTTTTGCGCGCGTGTAAATAGAGAAAAACGGTTTTAGAGAATAAAATTGTAAAAAAAATCCCGCATAACGCGGGATTATTATTTTGCGGTCTGTTCTGGTTCAACCGATACGGTTTTCCGATCGCCCAAACCACGTTTGAACTTCACTGTGCCTGCAACTTTTGCAAACAAAGTATGATCTTTACCCATACCAACATTCAAACCCGGATGCACTGCTGTGCCGCGTTGACGAATGATGATATTACCTGGGATAACGTGGCTGCCACCAGATTTTTTAACGCCTAATCTGCGTCCCGCTGAGTCGCGTCCGTTACTGGTCGCCGAACCTGCTTTTTTATGTGCCATAGTTCAAACTCCTTAGCCCTTGATATCCGTTATTTTCAGAACAGTAATGAACTGACGATGACCCTTGGTCCGACGATAGTTTTGACGACGTTTTTTCTTGAACACCAA
>JAGCOQ010000036.1 GCA_017642625.1 Alphaproteobacteria bacterium
GGCGGCATGTCACCATCATTCTACATCAATCTCTGAACCAACAGATCTGAACGATCAACGCGTGTTCTTTGCATTTAATTCTTCGGAAATTTCAGATGCAGCACGTGAAAACTTGTTGGGTCAGTCCATGTATTTGAAGAGCCACGAAGATGTCAAAGTCCAAATTGCTGGTAACTGCGACGAACGTGGATCAACAGAATACAACTTGGCTTTGGGCGCACGTCGTGCAAACGCTGCAAAAGCTGTCTTGGTAAAAGACGGTGTTGATGCAAAACGCGTTTCCACGATTTCCTATGGTAAAGAACGTCCATTGGTTCAAGGTTCTGGCGAAAACGCATGGAAGTGGAATCGTAACGCCACAACAACAGTTAAATAATGATTTAATTGTAGTTTAAAAACACCGGCAATCGCCGGTGTTTTTTTTTGTTTTTTTATATTGTTTATTTGGTAAGTTTCTTTACCAATTCATCCAGTTCAAGACGTGATGAATATTCAAGAACGATTCGCCCTGCTCCGCCACGACGTTCAATAATTTTTGCCGGCACCTTTAATGACGATTTAATTTTTGATTCAATCGTGTTAAGTGTTTTGGGATCAATTGTGTGCGTGGTGTATGAACGACTTTTCTTGGAACGGGTCGCGCCCTTGACCAGTGCATCTGTGGCGGCGACGGTTAAACCATTATTAACAATTTCGCGCGCCAGTTTTTCTGGGTTTTCCGCAACCGCGATTGCACGGGCATGTGATGCCGAAAGTTGACCTTCCTTTACCATGTTCTTTACGCTTTCTGGTAATTCCATCAAACGCATGGCATTGCGAATATAACTTTCTGATTTACCAATAAGGCGCACAATGTCGCCCAACGAATAACCACATTGGTGCATAAGGTTTTTATAAGCACCAGCCTCTTCTATTGGATTAAGGTTTTCGCGTTGCACATTTTCAATAAGCGCAATTTCCATTGCATTTTCGTCTGATATTGTCTTTATCAATGCCGGAATATCTTGCTTGCCCGCTAATTTGCTGGCGCGGAATCTGCGTTCGCCGGCAACAATTTCATATAAATAAGGTTGTCCAGTGACCGCGCGCAACAAAATCGGCTGTAAAACACCCTTTTCTTTAATAGACGCCGCCAATTCCGCCAATTCTGCATCTGAAAAGGTTTTTCGTGGCTGATTTGGATTCGCGCCAATTTGATTTAAAGGTATTTGTTTAACAACGACGCGTTCAGTGCCGGTTAATACGGAAATGTCCGGTATTGCACCAATTTCTTTTTCCAAATCATCTAAACCACGTCCTAAACCAAACTTTGACATTTTTATACCCCCTGCTCTGTTTTTTGAATAACTTCGGTTGCGACACGCAGATATGCCTGGGCACCCGGCGAATTAAAGTCATAGAACAATGCTGGCTTGCCATAACTGGGTGCTTCGGATACGCGAACATTGCGCGGAACAACGGTTTTGAAAACAATATCGCCGAATTTTTTGCGAACATCTTCTTCAACTGCTTTTGTTAAAGCAAATTGTTTAGAGTACATTGTTAACAAAACACCCAATATTTCTAATTCTGGGTTCAAGCGATTTCTTATTTCGCGTATGGAATTAATCATGTGGGCTATGCCTTCTAGGGCATAAAACTCACACTGCATTGGGATAAGAACCGAATTGGCCGCCGTTAATGCATTAATTGTCACCATGCCCAATGCCGGTGGACAATCCAGCAATATATAATCATAATGTGGTGCAATCTCGGCCAGTGCATCACGCAAACGGTATTGTGGTCGGTCAAGATCCATCAATTCTGTATCTGCATCCGCCATCTGCATAGACGATGGCATTATATGCAGGTTAGGAACCGCGGTTGTTAAAATGTTATCTGCGGCGCGTGCCGTTCCCATTAAAACACCATACACGCTTTGACGATGTGCACTGCGAACAAAGCCAAGCCCGGTGCCGGCATTTCCCTGTGAATCAAGGTCAATCAGCAACACACGACGTTTAATTGTTGCAAGTGATGCACCAATATTAATAGCCGTTGTTGTTTTTCCAACCCCACCCTTTTGATTTGCAAATGCGATAATTTGTGTCATTTTATCCTTCCATTAACAACACAAGATTAAAAAAAACACCGGTGTTGGTCAAGGTATAAAATAAAAACGCCGTAAAAACAAAGTGTAATTAAATGTTTCATATGAAATAAAAACACAACGATTCGTTTTTGTTTGGTGTAAGATTGTTGTTGTAAAATTATAAATACACTAAAATCAATATAATATAATATGTTTCATGTGAAATATAAAAAATTATTTTGTGATAATTGTTATAAATCCGTCGCCGGTTTTTGATGGAATTAATTCATATTTGAATTTGTGTTTTTGTTTTGCGGTCGCTATTTCAGATTCTATTTCCCGGCCTTTTAATAAAAAAAGCCGGCAATTTTTTGATTTTGTGTAATCCAATATTTTAACCAGTGGTGCAAATGCGCGTGCGGTAAATACAAAATGTGAAGAATCGGCCGGCATTTGTCGGACAAAATCTTCTACGCGACCATGGTATATTTCCAAGTTTTCTATTTTTAATTCTTCTTTTACCGCAGATAAAAATGAAACCTTTTTGCCAATTGATTCAATACATGTGACGCGCCATCCCAAAAGCGCCAATACGACGCCTGGGAACCCTGCCCCGCTGCCAAGATCAATGATGTGAACATTTTTTGGTAAAACATCGGCCAACTGGGCAGAATCAGCAAAGTGCCGCGTTTCAATGTCTGAAAGCGTGCTGGGCGCGACAAGATTCATGCGCCCCGACCATTCGCGCAACATTTCAGCATAGCGATTAAAATTAACTTTATTATTCATGAACAATATTGTAGCATAGCATTTATGAAAAATACAGGAAGTTTATTTATAAAAATAGTGCTGGTTGGCGCGATTGTGGCGGCCGGTGTGATTTTATGGAACAGTGATGTTTTGCATCACGAAAACACATCATCAATTCAACCGACAAAATACGGCGATTTTTTGGCGGCGCAACATGCGGTGTATGTGAATGATTTTGAAGCGGCTTCTGATTTTAGTGAAAAACTGGATGTGCCAGATGTTCCGGCGGTGCAGAATATCAAGGTAATGTCGGCGTTTTTAAGCGGAAAAATGCCAGATGATGTTGCGGGTTTGAAAAAAGAATCTGGAACTTCGGCGCGCCTGATTTATGACGCTTATTTGGTGAATAATGGCGACTGGGAAGAGATGTATTCACGTCATAAAAATGATAAATCTGCTTTGGCGGCGCCACTGCGCATTTGGTCTTCGGTTGCGATTAATCACAAGACCGAGGTGTTAAAGTTCATTGATTCACTGGAAACAAGTGATGCATGGAAAGATTTTGTGCGCGGTCAAATCTATGCCGAAACAGGTGAAATATCCAAGGCTGCGGATGCATTTGCAAGTGTTAAACCAAGTTTTCTGAACATAAACGATTATCTGTATATTATGTCGTTTTATAATCACAACAACATGACGGATTTGGCGGACGCTTTGCGTGATGCGTTTACAGAGCAACCAGGTGGAATGTTTATGGCTGGTTTTGAAAATATTCCAGATTGGTCTGAATACAGCGGTCTGAAAAATGCGTTGGCGTTCAGTCTGATTCAAAATGTATCGCACACCCAGGTTATGATGTATTCTGATTTGGCGGTGTTGTTGTTGCGCTTTGCCCAAATAATAGGGGACGAAGGCGTGGCAAAAAGTGATGCAATATCATATTATCTGGGACAATTTTTCTTTAATAACGGTGGCGATTACGAATCTCATTTTTCAAAGATACACGCGACAAGTCCGTTTTATCCATTCGCAATGTTGCGTATCGCCGAAGGAAGCCAAGATGTATTAAAACTGCGTCGCGTGCTGAACGCATATCCGACATTTGTTCCAGCAATTAATAAATTGGCGGCATACTATATCGCACAGGGCGATCGTCGCGCTGCGTTAAAGATTGTAAATCGCGCATTGGAAAACGATGATTTATCAGATGAAAATCATGCATTTTTCTTAAAGAGCAGGGCGCAAGTTTATTTCGCTTTTGAAGATATGGATAATGCACAATCTGATATTCATGCGGCTTCGGACGTGTTGGGTTTGGATGCAGAAATATTGGCATTACAGGCGAAAATCTGGGCGTTGCAGAATCGCGAAATTGATACAGCGTATGAATATGCAATGACACTTGTGAAACGCAATCCATCAGATGTTTTTGCGTGGGATGTTTTGGGGCGTGTTGTTGCCGCGCGTGAAGGTGATGAAGCGGCATTGGAACTGATTTCGCGTGTCGGCGAAGTTGCCAAAGATTGTTCGTCGCTGTTTGATAATTTGGGTGATTTATATATGCGCAGCGGTAATGAAAAAATGGCGCGGGATGCGTATTTGCGTGCCATAGAACTGTCAGGTGATGGTATGGTTGTTGTGCCACGCATTCGTCAAAAATTAAGGAAGATAAAATGAAAGTAGGGGTAATTGGTGCCGGCGCGTGGGGAACTGCGTTGTCTGTTGTATCTTGCCATGGTGGCGCGGATGTTGTTATGTGGTCTTTTGATGGACAATACGCATCATTTGATGGTGTAAAGATGCCAAAAAAATTGCGTATGACCCAAGATATTTCTGAAATGGAAAAAATGGACGCTTGGTTAATCGCAACACCGGCGGCATTTTTCCGCGAAACACTTTTACGTGCGCGTGATTTTTATCGTGGTCAACCAATCATTATTTGCACCAAGGGCGCAGAACCCACAACGGGTGAGTTTATGTCTGAAATATTATCGGACGTTTTGCCAAAGTGTAAAAACTTTGGTGTGTTATCGGGTCCACAATTCGCAGCCGAAGTTGCGCGTGGTGTGCCAACTGGTTCAACACTGGCGGGAACAAAGGTTGCATGCAAAGCAGGGCACGAAATATTGAATAAATTATACCTTAGCGACTGTGATGATGTTATTGGTGTGCAAATGTGCGGTGTCGGCAAAAATGCTGTTGCATTGATTTGTGGCTATAACTTTGTTGCATCAAACGGCGAAAACGAACGCGCAATGATATTCACACGCGCATGGAACGAAGTTGCCATGGTCGGTAAAAAAATGGGCGCAAAAATAGAGACTTTTTTAGATTTGTGTGGAATAGGGGATTTGTTCTTGTCTGCGACATCGGATACCAGTCGTAATTTTGCGGGTGGCATGGCGATTGCGCGTGGTGAAGCAGTTGTCGGAACGGTCGAGGGGATTTCGGCACTGCGTGGCATAATTTCGCGTGCAAAAGCACTTAAAGTTCCAACACCAATACTGGAACAGATGCGTGATAAGTTAAAGATATAAAAAATACCGGCAAACTTGTCGCGGCGTAGCGAAGCGAAGACGGATGCCGGTGTTTTTATTGATTCTTTTTTCGTCTGAATTCGTCTAATGATACGATTCGTTTGTCGTCGGGAACCGAACCCGGTTTTTCTTCTAATGGTAATTCCATATCGTTATCCGCCGCCGCCGGTGTGGATTTCGGATGAAACGACAAAATGAAATCTGTTGATGGATCTTTGAACTCAACCAGCGCAGAAAACGGAACACGAATAAAGAACGGGCGACCATCAAAAGTTAATTGAACACCAAATTCGCGATCCGAAACATTAAGGTTGTTATATGAATATTGCAACACAATCGTCATGATATCGGGATAGCGCATACGCAAAAAATCGGGCAAAACAACACCTGGGTCGCGTGTTTTAAAGGTGATAAAAAAGTGTGTCCCATCACCCAGCCCATTTATTTGAGCATAAATCAATGCTTCTTTGACAACCGATTTCAAAGCATTGTCCAGTAATTCTTGATAATTTATTCTGCCCATTTCCGTTCCTGTTATGAAACCAGTATATTACTTATATCGCCATCTGTGCAAGAAACAATTACAGCGTCCAAAATCCCATCAAATACGGACGCGTCCAATCCAGTTGCCCAAACTTGGGCATCTGATTTGCCAAGTTCAGAAAACAATTTTTCGCGTGCGTTTGTGTCCAAATGTGCGACCGCTTCGTCCAGCAAGATAAAAGGTCTGCGATTTGTTCGTGTGTGCAATAATTTTGCATGTGCCAAAATCAGTTCCATCAAAGCGGTTTTTTGTTGACCTGTGCTGGTTAAATGCGCAGGCAGATTCAGTTTTTTATTAAACACACCAAAGTCAGATTTATGCACACCATCAACAACCATTTTGTCGGCGATAATTTCGCGTGTTTGCCCAAGGTATTCGCGATATGTGCGTTCTGCGTCCCCAGGGGTGCGACCGTCAATCAACATTTGTTCAATCATGCCAGATACAGAAACGGCGCAATTTTCCAAAAAATAATTCAATTCGCCGGCGTATTTTATCCGCGCATCTGCGATTGCAACGGCGGTGGCGGCAATTTGATCGTCCAGCACATCAACCCAGCGCATATCACGACCAGATTTTAATGCGATTGCGCGTTCCGAAAGCAGTTTTGTAAAGCGCGCGACACGACCAGAATGCGTGGCATCAAAACTTGCCACCAATCTATCAAAAAACGCACGCCGGTCGGCCGCTGAATCAACAAACAAACGATCTTCGCGTGGGGTAATCCAAACCATAGGCAAATATGCGGTTAAATCAACCAATGGCGCATTGTCGCCATCTATTTTGGCGCGACGATTTGTGTCGCCCGCACTGAACGATACTGCCAATTCGGTTTCATCAGATAATGTTGCAAAAACAGAAAATCCACCGTTGCCACCAAATCGCGCGATTTCGCCCATTTGTGCGCCACGCATACCGCGGTCGCCCGACAGGATAGAAAGTGCTTCAAGAATGGCTGTTTTCCCAGCACCATTTGGACCAATGATAATTACATTTCGCCGACCGTGCGTTTTAATTCTGCACATTGTGTGGTTACGGAAATCGGTGAGTGTCAGTGTTTCAATCATTATCAAAAAAATTGGAGGCCAGGGTCGGAATCGAACCGGCATACAAGGATTTGCAGTCCTCTGCATAACCACTCTGCCACCTGGCCGTTAATTGTGTTCCAATCCTAGACAAAAAATGTTTGAAATTCAACATAAAAATTGTTATTCTTCCCTTATAAGTATTACAAGAGAGAATGTTGATGAAAAAGCTTCTGATTTTATGCGGTTTTTTGCCATCTTTGGCGTTTGCGGCGGATGATTGTGCAAGTATGCGCACTGTTCCTGATAAAATATTCACTATTTCCGAGGTTGTTGACCTTGGCCTATGTCGGAATCCACAAACTGCGTCGGCGTATGCATCTTTGCGTGCCGCCCATTTTGATAAAAACGCCGCATATTCTGCATATTTGCCGTCGGTTAATGCAGGTATAAATGCCGGCAGAAATTATCAAAACGAAGCATGGGGCGATTGGTCATACGGCGCATCACTTTCGGCGTCTTACTTGCTGTTTGATTTTGGAAAGCGTTCTTCGGATATGGCGGCGACATTGGCGACATATCGCGCGACCGGTTTCGACTATGATGAAACAGTGCAAAACTATGTTTATGGTCTTATTGGCGCATATTATGGTCTGTTAAATGCTGACGCTGATGTGAAAAGTGCCGAATCGGCACAGTCAGTTGCACAAACCGCGCACGATACCGCAAAAAAGAAATATTCTGCGGGTGCCGTTGCGCGTGCTGATGTGTTAAAGGCGGAAACAACATTGGCAAGTCGTGATTTGGACCTTGAACGCGCAAAGAATAATCGTGAAATTGCCAAGGGGAAATTGTTAACACAATTGGCTTTCCCAGCAGATCAAGAAATCACAATTGCCGATATGGAATCCACATTTGGCAGTGATACTGATATGAAAAGTATCGACGAATTGGTTGCAATTGCACAGAAACAACGTCCTGATTTGTTGCGCGCAAATGCAAGAAAAGATGCCGCATGGAATCGTCGTAATTCCGCGTTCCTAAAGAATTTGCCGTCAATATCTTTGTCGGGTTCGTTGGGTTGGAATGATGATAGGTTGGATAATATATTCAGCCCCGATTCACAACAGATAAATGGCTCAATCGGTATTCGGGCATCTATGCCTATATTCGCAGGCTTTGCAAATCTGTATGGTGTGCGCAGCGCAACGGCAAGTTATGAAAGTGCCAAGGAACAAGAACGCAATACTGTTAACAACGCAATGTTGGATGTTTTCACTGCGTATCAAAATTATAAAACCGCACGCACTGTGTTGACCCAAACCGAAACTTTGTTGAAATCGGCAACTGAATCAGAACGTGTGACGGGCGGTATGTACAAGGTTGGTCGTGCAACAATGTTGGATTGGCAAACATCACAATCTGAATTGTTGACCGCGCAAAAACAAAACAATGCGGCAAAATATGATTTGTATATCAAACGCGCGGCGGTTGCGCTGGCAATCGGTGATATCAAGGTAGAATTGGAGAAAGGGGGAAATAAGTAATGGCCACAAGAAACGAAAATGTTAACAAACCACAAAAGCGTTCTTTTGTTCGTCGTGCGTTGTCATGGATATGGCGCAAAAAATGGTGGATTGTTTTAATCGCTGTTCTGATTTTTGTCGTGCCAATGCTGTTCAGCAGTGGCAATAAAGCAACCAAAAGTGGTTATGCGACCATTGAAATTACGCGTGGCGATATGCGTCAAATTGTAAGTGCAACGGGCGAGATTCAACCGGTAAACACCGTCAATATCGGTTCACAGGTTTCTGGAACAATTGACAATATCTATGTTGATTACAATTCCAAGGTTAAAAAGGGCGATATTTTGTTGACCATTGAACCGTCTGTATTAAAGGCCCAGGTTGAAGAAGCCAAGGCATCACTTAGCAGTGCAGAATCAAGAGCGCGTTTGGCAAAAAGTGAATACTTGCGTGAAAAAACATTGTTTGAATCTGACTTTACTGCGCGTGCCGATTTGGAAAAGGCACAAGCTTCATATGAACAAGCACAACAAGATGTTGTTCGTATGAAATCGCAATATGAACGCGCACAAACTAATTTGGGATATGCGACAATTACTTCGCCAGTTGACGGCACCGTTATTTCGCGCAAGGTTGATGTTGGACAAACTGTTGCGGCATCTTTCCAAACGCCTGATTTGTTTGAAATTGCCGAAGACTTGTCAAAAATGCAGATTGAAACATCTGTATCCGAAGCGGACATTGGTGTTGTAAAAGAAGGGCAACGCGTCACCTTTACCGTTGATGCATATCCAAATCAAACATTTGAAGGGCGCGTGCATCAAATCCGTCTTTCGCCGACAACTACATCAAATGTTGTCGTTTATACGGTGGTGATTGCGGTTGATAATTCAGACCTGTCGTTGATGCCGGGGATGACCGCCTTTGTGACAATTGTTGTTGATGAACGTTTTAATACATTCAAGGTTCAAAACTCTGCATTCTTGGTGCGGTCTTTTGATAGTTTGGGTGTGGAAACAAATGGGGCAACACCGGAAACACATTTGGCGATTATGCGTAATGGCAAAATAACTTTTGTTGAATATAAAAAGGGTTTGGTTGGCGCAACTGAAACAGAAATTGTATCCGAAGATATAACCGAAGGCGACAAGATTGTTGTTGGCAAGATTGGTGCAACAACAAGCAGACCAAATAGCGGAATGGGTGGCAACGGTAATCGTCGCGGTGGCGGAATGGGTGGCGGACGTCCACCAATGTAAAGAAATCGCATTGGGGAATAAAATGAAAAGGTCAGGGGCGAATCCCGAAAACGTTATCTGTATGAAAAAAATCTGTAAAAGTTTTCCACTGGAAGTCGGTGGCGAACAACAGGTTTTGTTTGATATTGATATAAAAATAAATGTTGGCGAATTTGTTGCGATTATGGGACCATCGGGTTCTGGTAAATCAACATGTATGAACATTATTGGTGCGCTGGATTCTGCGACATCGGGCGTGTATGAATTATATGGCCGCGACATTACCACAATGGATTCTGATGAACTTGCGCGTGTGCGGAATGAATTTATTGGCTTTGTTTTCCAGAACTTTAATTTGTTGCCGAAACGCAGTGTGTTGGACAATGTTATGTTGCCATTGATGTATCGCGGATTGCCAATGGAAGAACGTATTCGTCGTGCGCGCGAAATGTTGAATTTGGTTGGTTTGGAAAAGTTTGAAACATATTTGCCAACGCAATTGTCGGGTGGTATGAAACAACGCGTCGCTATTGCGCGTGCTTTGGCGGGCGACCCAAAAATCATTTTGGCGGACGAACCAACGGGCGCGTTGGATTCCAAGATGGGTAATGAAATATTAAAGTTCTTTAACAAGTTAAATAAAGAACTGGGGATAACTATTGTTATGATTACCCACGAATTTGATATCGCAAGTTATGCAAATCGTATAATTCATATTTATGACGGTCATATTGCGTATGATGGGCCGGTTCCTAAATCAGAATCTGTATTGACTAAATCGGAATCAAAGGTGCGTTCAAAATGACATTTAACGACATTTTAAAAGAATCTTGGTTGTCAATCAGTGGAAATAAAGTTCGCTCATTTCTGACGGTGCTGGGTATCGTTATTGGTGTTATGGCGGTGGTGATAATGGTTGCCGTTGGTGAAACGGTGGAAAAACAAATCACTGATCAATTTTCATCGTTGGGGACAAATACAATTATAATTCGTGCCGGCATGGCGCAAAGCGCGGGCGTGCGTACTGGTAATCGTCAAACACTTACAATTGATGACGCTGAATATCTGGCGCAGTTACCGGATGTTGCGGCGGTAAGTCCGGTGCAGAACAGTGCCGCCCAAGCGGTCTATGGAAACAAGAATCAATCAACATCACTTATTGGTGTGTACCCTGGGTACACAACTGTTCAAAACATTGAAATAGAGCAGGGCACATTTTTCAATTATTCTGCGGTACGTAATGCATCAACCTATGCTGTTATTGGTCCTGAATTGGCAGAAGAATTGGGTATGCCAAAAAATCCAGTTGGACAAACAATTCGCGTGCAAAATACTCCACTGACCGTTATTGGTGTGACCAAGGCCAAGGGCGATTCTGCCATGGGTTCCCAAGACGATATGATTTTAATCCCAATAACTACACTTAAAAAACGTATTCAAGGCAGCCGTTTTCCAAACTCGGTTTCCATGATAAGTATAAAGTTATATCAAGATGCCGATAACAATCTGGTAATCGATCAAATAACATCACTTTTGCGTGAACGTCATAAATTAAAAGATGACGCCGAAGACGATTTCCAAATTCAAGATATGAAACAAGTTATGGAAACAATGACAACCGTTACTGGTTATTTAAAACTGTTATTGGTTGCGATTGCGGCGGTGTCGCTTTTGGTGGGTGCCATTGGCATTATGAACATGATGTTAGTATCGGTGGCGGAACGCACCCGCGAAATTGGCATACGCAAGGCGATCGGTGCGCGTGAAAAACAGATAATAATTCAATTTTTGTCTGAATCTATCTTGATATCGTTTATCGGGTCAATGGCTGGATTGATTTTGGGTGTCGGTTTATCACAGGGCGTCGGTCGTTTTGTATTGGGCTATAACGTTCCTTTTTCCGCATGGCCGGTTATATTGTCTGTGACGGTTGCGATTGTAGTTGGTTTGGCTTCTGGTGTGGTTCCAGCATTAAAGGCCGCAAAACTGAACCCAATTGATAGTTTGAGATACGAATAAATGGTATGGTTATCTTCTTTGTGATATAATATTCTCATGACACTAGCACGATGGTTTTCTTTTGTATGTTTTGCATTCTCTTCTTGGGCCGTGTTCGCGGATGATTTAACTACCGCAAAAGTTTTTGTTGACGATACGTTATACCAGTATCCAAATATTCAGAAATATGTTGAATTATCGGAAGGGGTATCTGAAAAATATATGAAATTCCTGGTACGTGATGATGGAATATTGCCTGATTTGTCTGGTTTGGTTGCAAAATTAAGGGATGCCGAAATTCCATGGACGGAAAGTTATTACTATGACCAAGATGGGAAACAAAGAAGTGATAAACCATACGAACCAAATGTGTATAATAAAGACATTTATCTACAAGAAACATATGGTATATGGACGAAAATAATACCAGCTTCAACTATTAAAGTAGAATGTGAAATATTGGGTGGGGTTTTTAATAATAATATTTGTATACCACCTTCGTCTAAACATTTCATTGTCAAAAGATTCGATCCGAGCAATAATTACATGCCAATATTTGATATGGTTGATACCAACACACGTCAACAATATAAACAATTATGCGCAACAACATCGGACGATATGAACGAAAATGTGTGGACAAATGAAAAGGGGGTTGAATATTGTTGGTGCAGATCAGAAACAATGTATTGGCATGAAAAAAGCGGTTGTGCGCTAAGGTTTGAAAATGCTGATATGGCTGCTTTTTATTGTTCAGAAGCAAGACATTCAAGCGGTCCAGATCCAGAAACAAATGCCTGTATTTGTAATACGATTAATAAATATGGTGTTGATGAACCCTCGGTAAATACCGGCTCGCGTGATTGTGTGACTTGTTCCAGCATGAACGCGATACATATATCGGGATTTGGTTTGAATGGCATGTGTCAGAAATGCCCAGACAAAGTGGATGTAGAACATAATACTTGTGTCACCAGTTGTGCAGATAATCAGATATACTTGGAAACAAATCCGGGTGAATATAATAACACAAAACTGTGCTTGCCCAAATCTGATACAGAACGTTGTTCGGCACATGATGATTCTGTGGTATCGCAAAGCGGTAATTTATGTATAATTTTCGGTATCGGGGAAAATGCTTGTAAAGATGTTGCAAGTCAAGATGGCGGGGTGTTTTGGCAACATTGGCAAGCAAATCTAAATAGATTAGGTTCCACTGGAATGTTAATTACAGAAGATACGTGTTTGTATATTTTGGGATCTGTTTATAAAAGAATGTCAGCGGTGTGCACTAGTTTAGGAGGAACACCAGTTGGTGAGAATTGTGAAAATATTAATGTTTCGTCAATACCAAGTAATCAGACCTGTGAAGAATATGTATCTAGTGTTTATACAGAATGGCCAATACACGGAACAAGCACTGAAATGACCAGCGGGCACATTACCAAGTGTTCTTTTGGATTTTTGTCGCACATTCCAGAAAAACAACAAACTTATGTTGCTGAAGAGTTACGAGGAACATGTTTTTATCCCGGAATGGATATTTCAGGTGGACGGTGTCAATGTCAAGAAGGTTATGGTGTTGATTATAGACATACAGCGGCAGAACTTAATGAAATAGGCTGTGAACCCTGTGATTCAAGTGCAAGTGATTATTTTTACTTCGGGTGTGGCAATTAGTCATGACTTTGTTAATAAAAATACCGGCATTTGCCGGTGTTTTTTTGTTTTTTATTTAATTATTTCCCCAGTCATGGCATTAAAACTTTCCCGACCAACGGTTATGATTTCGTTTTCGTATTTTGGGGTGGCTTGCTTTTTAATTTCCGCCGACCAATATGCCGCGCCGTCATTATCACGCAGGGCATAAAGATGATTGTCCGTTGCAACAACATAAATTACGTCGCCAGCCAGAATAAAAGGTTCGGCGGTCCCGATTTCCACGCACCATTTTTTTGTGCCTGTGGTGGCATTTATTTTGCAGAAA
>JAGCOQ010000037.1 GCA_017642625.1 Alphaproteobacteria bacterium
AATAGGGACAGACCAGAAAACATCAATGGCAAAAAACATACAATGGTTGTTAAAAACGAATGCAGTATGTTTTTACGCACACTGTGTTCATTTTTGGATCCCAACGCGCTAATGAAATGAAAAGAATAATCAATGCCCAATCCAATCAATGTCACCCCGAAAACAAAGGTCAATATATGTGGCTGGGAAAATAATAAGAACAGGGCGATTGCACCGGCAACGAATCCAACCGACAAACTTACAATTACTGGCAACAATGTCGCGACCCGTCGGAATAGCCACAGATTTAACAACACCGCCGCAACCAACGCAATAAACGAGAATATACTTAGTTGTAATTTGCTGGTCTGGGTCATGCTTGCGGTATGCACCGGAACGCCGGACATAAACACACTGGTATTTTCGTCATTATATTTTTGCAAAGTTTTTGATAACGATTGTATATCGTCCACCAGTGTATCGGGGGCGTCAACATTGGCGGAAATCAGAATATAGTGGTGCGGTGCACGATATTGCCACAAAAAGCCGTCGCGCGTTTCCCAGTTTGTGTTTGTTGATTTTAATTCTTTTAAATAATTCGTGGTCAGCAAAAACGGATCGTCGGTCAAGGACAAAACAGTTGGCACAAAAGAAGAGGAAACCGTTGCAACGGCATTGTTTGTTATGGTGGCAAAATCCCCGTTTTGCAACAATGTGCGGTATTCGTGGCTTAGATATGAATTCCTGTGTTCGCCCAATTTTTCCAATGTATCAGAGACCGAAACATCTGTATTTATGACGGATAGACCGCTGAATTCGTCCGTTGATAAAACATCTGTTATTGCGCGTGCGGTATTTTCAGCGGACCATAAATTGTCAGATTTGATAACGATATTTACGACATTTGAAAACTTGTTCGTCAATTCGTTGATTGGCCAATCTGTGTTATTTATTTCCGTCAATGAATTCAGGTTGGTTTGCACCGATACCGGCGCGCGCCACATGCACAATGCCAAACCGGCAATTAAAAACAGGCATACAAACGCAAGTTTTTTAACACTTAATTTCATCCGGCGAATCCCCGTTTATGCGTTCAAAATCGATTACGATTTTTGTTCCGTTTGTATAGGTAATTACAATCTGGTTCAAATCGGTGGTGTTGCCGGACATTTTCATTGACTTTAAGAAACCCGCAACCGCAGAGATTTTTGGGGTAGCAACCAGTGTCCAATTCTTGCCCCCATGTGTTTCGGTGTAATCGGCACTAAATACGGTCAAGAAACGATCCATATCGCCGTTCAACATATCTTGAATCAATGATTGTATTTGGGAAAAATAGGGCAACGCAGACAAGGCGTTTTTGTCGCCGTTGATGCAATACGCGTCCAGTGTAGATGTAAAATCAAAAGAATTAGGACTTAGTTGTTTCCATTTAAAACCAACGCCACGAACAAACTTTACGGTTCCGCCGGCACGAAAAGTTTTTACTGATTCAGGCATAGTTTTTGCTTGGTTATATGATGCGTATGCCGTATCCAAGTTATCTGTAAATGTTTTAAGTGTTGCCGGCATTTCGGTAATGTTTTGCGCGTTTGCAACGCCCGATAACAGCATGACGAACAAAAATAATTTACCGATTTTCTTTATCAGCCACCAAGGCAACCCGCAACATAGATATGTATGCATTAAACTGATATAAAAATTGTCGCGCCAAACGTGGAAGTGGGATACACCAGTTTTTGGATAGATAACACGCGTCTTTTGTGTAATTAAACGAACGCCCGCGCGATATAACTTTACCAAGACCTCTATATCAAAACCCATACGCAAGAAGTGCACCGAATTCATGATTTTGTTTGTTATTCTGACTGGATATACGCGAAAACCACACATTGCGTCGGGCATATGACAATTCAAGGTTTCGACCGCCACCCAAAAATTCGTGATTTTTCGACCGATTAAACGCGACTTTGGTGCCGAAGAATCATATTCTGGTTGCCCCACAATCAAGGCATCGGGGTGCTTTTTTGCAAGTTCCAGAAACTTTGGAATATCGTTTATATCGTGTTGCCCGTCCGCATCTATTTGCAATGCGTGTGAAAAACCGTCCGCCGCTGCCTTGCGGAAACCGGTTCGCATGGCGGCACCCTTGCCGGTGTTTTTATCGCACCTTACATATGTGTATTCATGTTTTTCACATGTTTGTTTTAATTTTGTGGCTTGGGCTTTGTCGCTGCCGTCATCAACAACGATAACGGGGATTTTATGTTCCGCCAAACGTTCCGCGACCTTTACAAAGGCGTCCGCGTGATTAAAGCAAGGTATAACAATGACGGGTCGAAACATCTTTATTCCTTTATAGCGATTTTCCCAACCGAGTATTTGACATCACCATTTTCATAACTGAAAGTAAATTCGTTGTCGTTCAGTTTGTTCAATTCAAAATGCACAAAAGTATCCGGCAGAATTAAATTAGTAAACTTTAACTTTATAATGTCGTATGCCTTTATCTCTTTGTTAAAGAACGATTGAATAAACTTGATAACAAAATGCAACTGAATCACCCCCGGCAAAATAGGGTAGTGTTCAAAATGCCCCCTGAAATACGCAGAATCACCAAGGAACATAAGGTCGGCGTTCAGCGAAGTGTCCGTTTTAATTAAATCCTTTGCAATCGGTTCCGCAAGCGCAGAGCGCAAGATTTCAGCAATTTCAGATTTCAAGATTTTCCCCTGGGTGTTCATTGGTATCATATTAACAATTCTAATCTTGCGTGGCAATGCAACATTTGGAAAATATGACGACAGGTGATTTTTTATGTCTGCGATAAAATCATGCCGTCCGGTTGTCGTTATGAATTGTTTGCCGGCATCGGTCA
>JAGCOQ010000038.1 GCA_017642625.1 Alphaproteobacteria bacterium
GTTGCATATGTTGAAAACTTATTGCCCAAACGATAATCAAACTTGTCAACCGCCTTCATTAAACCAATATTGCCATCTTGAACCAAATCCGAGAAATCAAGTCCCAAACCGCGATTGCTGGATTTTTTCGCAAACTTTATAACCAGACGCAAGTTCGCTTCTATCATTTCGCGTTTTGCGCGGGCTGCTTCGGTTTGACCACGACGAACCAATTCAACAACCTTTTTATATTCTGCGGTTGGTTGACCGGTTTCATCAGCGATTGCAGTAATATCGTCTTGGATTTTAACAATGTCTTTTTCGTGCTTCTTGACGAAGTTAACCCATGCTGGATTCTTGGACTTTGCCATTTTCTTGACCCAGTTGCGATTGATTTCGTTTCCGACATATTCAGCCAAGAAATCTTCACGTTTAATCTTGTTCGCCATTGCCAAACGCAACAATTTGCCCTCAAGCCCCATCAACAACTGATCGCGCTTCGTTAATTGTTCCAAGATTTCAGCGTTACGGTCGTCGTTCAGGCGAATCTTGCTGACATATTCGAACAATTCAAGACGCATTTTGGCGTATTTCTTTTCCAACGCTTCGTCTGGTTTTGATGATGTAAGCAAGTTTTCCAAACGGTGCGCCTGTAATTTCTGCATGCTGTTAAATGTGCGTTTGATTTTAGCAAACAAATCCAAAACCATTGGCATTAATGCTTCTTCCATCACAGGAATTGGAACCCCAGATGTACCGCGTGGTGTATCCTCTTTCTTCAAACCATCTTCGTCTTCTTCGTCATCTTCTTCGTCTTCATCGTCTTCGGTGGACGCAGTTGATTCTTCCAAATCGTCCAAATCTTCGTCGTCCAAGTTATCAACATCATCAACGCCCTTTGACTTAAGGGCTTCGGACAACGCCGCCAATGATTTCTGTTCAGAATCAGACGAATACATAACTTCCAAATTCACGATATAGCGCAAACGGATGTCTTCGTTTAACAACTGTTGATACCAATCCAACATTGCACGAATTGTCATCGGGCTTTCGCACAAACCATAGACCATCAGACGAGATGCGGCCTCGATACGCTGGGCAATCGCGACTTCGCCGGCGGCGGTCAACAACTGCACCGTTCCAATCTGTTTCAAATATGATTGAACAGAATCTTGGACACCCAACACCAAAGTGCCGGTTTGACTGCGTTCCAACTGTTTTGCGAAATGTTCATAATCGTCGTCGTTGACATCAACCTGTTCCGCATCCGCATTCAGCAAATTACGCGTTTTGTCGCGATTTTCTTCGTCATCTTCGTCGGCATAGTATTTTTCGATATTCTTGGAATAAGAATCAGATTCCAACATTTCCAAACCCAAATCTTGGGTAAAGAAGGCCATGACCTCTTCTTGTTCTTCGTTTGGAACCTCGTCTGCTTCGTTAGCAGCATTAAAATCCATTTGGGAAAAATACCCAACTTCCACCGCAGATGTCGCAAGTTTCTGAAGGTTTTCCGGCAACGAGTCAATCAATAACTTGGTTGCTTCATCAAGCTTTTTAGCCATATAGAACCCTTTGGGATTA
>JAGCOQ010000039.1 GCA_017642625.1 Alphaproteobacteria bacterium
CGGCAAACATGTTATCTATGACGATCAAAACGGCGAACCAGTGCCACCCAAATTGCCATTACCACGTGGCGCAACAATCGGATATGGGCATTTGATACAAACAGGTGAAGATTTTTTCCATGGAATTGACGAAGCGCGCGCGACCGAATTGCTACGCGCTGATATTGCGACGGCGGAACGCGCAGTTCAGAAAAACATTACCGTCCCACTGACGCAGAATCAGTATGATGCGCTGGTAATCTTTGCCTATAATATTGGCGTGGCTAATTTTGCAAAATCAACGGTGGTAAAATATATCAACAATCCGAACCACCACAGTGCAACCTATCCGACACTGGAATCAGCATGGCGGGCATGGAACAAGTCAAACGGCCACACAATCGCGGGACTAACCCGACGACGCGATACAGAATTGAAATTGTTTCACACAATTTGACAATCGCCATATACGCGGTTTATAATAGACGGCATGAAGAAAGTATTTATTGGATTTTTAATCGTTATGTCACTGGCGGTGGCGGGCTGTGGGGTTAAAACCGCCCCAGACAGACCGGATTCATCTTATCCGCGCGCATACCCAGTGCATTAATCAACGCGGGTATGGCGAAATTGGTAGACGCGCTGGATTTAGGTTCCAGTGGGGAAACCCATAAGAGTTCAAGTCTCTTTACCCGCACCAAAAAAAACTTGATTTTAGGTAATTTATAACCTAATATTCAACGCAGTATTAATTAAAGGGTAAAAAAATGGCATCTAAAAAAGGCAGCAAAGAAGTTATTAAGCTGGAAAACAAAGAAACCGGCTATTACTACACAACAACCAAAAATACCAAGTCGGAAAATACGGCGGGCAAAATGAAACTGCGTAAATATGATCCGAAATTACGCAAACACGTCGTCATGACCGAAGGTAAAATGCCTCACTAGGTTGTGATTACATATTAAAAAAACGGGCGCGATTGCGTCCGTTTTTTTTATTACTTTATTGATTTTATTCTTGCACGCAATGTGTGACAGCATACATTGTTTCACCATCAAACACTGGTTCTTTGACCATTACACGATAACCAACTGTGTCATCCCCACAATCATTTTGAACTACATTAACATAAATGTGTTCAACATCTGCCGCATATCCGTTGAAATCATAATAATCAAGGCCAGACATAAACATAGCATTTGCTTCCTGCGCTTGTATTTCCTCTAATTCTGGGGTAATTGGACATTTAACCACATAATCACTCTGTTCACCTGTGGCAACTTTTTCACATTCTACACCCATAAAAGATGTTGTTTCTATTTCGGCATTACTGTCACAGCCCGCCAAAATCGCAGCTGCAAAGCCAACCAACACATATTTTTTCATTTTTGCTCCTTTTGCTTTTTTGTTTATTTTCCAAACTTTCCACTGCGGGGGAAACCGACCGGTATCGTGCGCCCTTGGGTTGCGCGTTTGCCCACCCATGGTTGCCAATCGTCCAACTTTGTTGTGCCACGTCCCGTCGTCCAACCAAAACCGTCCGCCGCATTAAAGAACATTGCGTCCAAAACATATGTGCGTTCGGCGTTGTATTTCTGCAAAATCACACCCTTGCCACGCGACATTTCGGGTATCTCGGCAGCACTGAATATCAGCAATTTATCATTTGAGCCCGACATTGCGACCGTATCGCCCGTCACATCCACACACAATATTGCATAGTTCCGTTCATCAACATTCATAACCTGCTTTCCATTACGGGTTTGCGCCAAGCAGTTTTCGCCCGAAACGATAAACCCAATTCCATGGCGCGCAATCAGCAGATATTTTGCGTTTGTATCCAAAACAAATGCGCGAACAATGTTTTCTTCGGCACCAATGTCCGCCATCATACGCACAGATTCCCCGAACCCACGCGCCGACGGCAAATCATTTGCAGAAAGCGTGAACATCTTTCCACCCGACGCAAAGATATTGATTTTGTCGGTGGACATTGCGTGAAACGCAGACAGCAATTCGTCACCCTCTTTGAACTTCATATCCAAATTGTTCAAATCCAGATGACCCTTGGCCGCGCGAATCCAACCCATTGTGGAAAGGATGATAGTCAGGGGTTCTTTTTCAATAAACTCGTCCGCATTTACGACAATTTCTTCGGTCTGTTCCGCCCAAGTCGTGCGACGACGCCCCAGCGCAGTTTTTTTGTCGTATTGTTTTTTGATGTCGCTGAACCACGCCTTTAACTGCTCGTTCTGCATTTCTTCGGACGCCAACAATGCCTGCAACTGTTTCAATTCTTTCTTTAATTCGGCATCTTCGCGACGGATTTCCATTTCTTCCAGTTTACGCAAAGAACGCAAGCGGGTGTTCAAAATTGCTTCTACTTGCACCTCGGTCAACTTGAACTCTGCCATCATCACCGCTTTGGCATCATCTTCGGTTCTGATGATTTCAATAACCCTATCCAGATTCAGATAAACAATCAACAAACCGCCCAAGATTTCCAACCGGCGTGTAATGTTACCCAGTCGCCAATTTGTGCGTCGTATTAAAACTTTCTTTTGATGTGCAATAAATTCACGCAATACATCACCAATGCCCATAACGCGTGGCGCACCGTTGGAATCAATAACATTAAAGTTCATATTGAACTTATATTCCAAATCGGTTGTCGCAAACAAATGCGCCATCAGTTTTTCCGGTGGAACATTGCGTGTTTTCGGCGTAATGATAATACGCACGTCAGTTGTTGATTCATCAACAATATCATCAACCAGTGGTAATTTCTTGGAATCAATAAGTCCGGCGATTTGTTCCACCAACTTTGACTTAATCAAACCATACGGTATTTCAGTTATCGCGATTTGATACCCACCACGATCCAATTCTTCGACCGACCAACGCGCACGAATACGGAACGCGCCACGACCGGTATCATAGTTTTTGCAAATCGTGTCAAAATTATCAATCAGCACACCACCCGTCGGGAAATCGGGCCCAACCAATTTCTTCATAATTTGGGCGGTGGTTGCCTCTGGCTTATCAACGACCAAGTTCAGCGCATCACAAACCTCTGCTACATTGTGTGTCGGAATATTTGTCGCCATACCAACCGCGATACCCATACCACCATTTGCCAACAAATTCGGAAACGCCCCCGGCATAACAGTTGGTTCAACCGTAGTGCCATCAAAGTTCGGCATCATATCCACGCTGTCTTCGTCGATACCTTCCATAATCAGCATGGCAGCTTCGGTCATTTTGGATTCGGTATAACGATACGCGGCTTGGGGGTCACCATCAATATTACCAAAGTTCCCCTGGCCATCAATCAATGGATATCGCACCGAAAAATCTTGTGCCAAACGCACCATGGCATCATACACAGATGAATCGCCATGCGGGTGGTAATGACCCAACACGTCACCAACAACCGTTGCACATTTACGAAACGCCGCCGCGGGCGACAATTTTTGCCGCAACATAGAAAACAAAATACGGCGATGAACCGGTTTCAACCCATCACGAACATCCGGTAAAGCGCGGGATACAATGGTCGATACCGCATACGACAAATACCGTTCTGAAATCGCCTCAGACAGTTGTTGTGAATCAATTCTTTCGGTAAAACTAGTACTTTTTGACATGTCGCAATCTTATTTTTACCCATAAAATTTAAAACATTGCAAAAAAAATAACAACAGAAAAAATACCAAAATCACACAAAAAAGCGAAACAAGAACATTTTCCGCTTGACATTTTTGTCAACCAAAACTACTCTTTGTATATACAAGACTTTGGTTCCCTGTTATTCGGGGCGGGCTGCCGAGGGAAGAGAATGCGGTAAGTCGGGGCAAAGTTTTCCTTTGCTTGAATGTACGTTGCACCGGTATCGCAACGAACCAATCAAAATATAACCAAAAGAGAATGTGTTCGGCACTGCCGAGGGCGTTTTGATTGCAACAAAGGGGGAAACAATGTCTTTGAAATATAA
>JAGCOQ010000040.1 GCA_017642625.1 Alphaproteobacteria bacterium
AACAGACAATGCGTCATGGCTGCGACGTTGTGCACTGCGTGCTTTACTTGTTTTACTTTTTGGCGTTGCCATTTTACTATCCTTTTTTTACTGTGTTGTATTTTATAAAAATATTCTTGTTTTGCAAGAAAAAGTTTATGCAGATATTACTTGGGCAACGAACATACCATGATTGTGCAATAATCCCACAACTGGCGTAAAGTCGTCAAAACCCAAATAAAACTTAAAACCTTCTGCTTCTAGCGTTTTTACCGTTTCCAATTTATAATCGGCGGTGGTGCCGGGGTAAGTGTGCGGTTTACAGAAAACGCGTTTTTTGATGTTTGGCAGCAATCCATCTATAAACTTTTCCACTTTATCTTGACCCATTGCCCAACGCCCTGTGATAAACACAATGGTAAAATCACGCCCCAGTGTTTCCACAACATGCACCATGTTCATGTTTGGTTCACCGAAACGATCATAATCTGCGATTGCCCATTTCTTAGCAAGCACACCATCGATATCACAAAAAATTGCAGGTATTTCCTTCATCTTTCTCTCACAAAATATGCCCGACCGATAACGATCGGGCATTAGCTATTTTTATTGACCTAGATGTTCAACAACTGCTGTTGTTCGCCACCTTCGCGTGCCAATTTCTCTGCCTTTTCTTCGTCTTTTGCAATTTGACGAACACGACGGACATAGGCACCCGTTCCAATTGGAATCAAACGACCAACAATCAAGTTTTCATTGATACCGACCAATTTATCGGTTGAACCCGAAATAGCGGCATCTACCAAAACCTTGGTTGTCTGTTGGAACGACGCGTTCGAAATAAATGAACGAGATGTCAATGATGCGCGTGTCAAACCGACCAAGACTTGTGAAGCTTCGGCCACTTTGCCACCATCACGTGCAACGCGTGCATTTTCTTCTTCGAAATCAACACGATCAACAACCTGACCCATCAAGAATCCTGTATCACCTGGGCTTGTGATTTCAACACGACGTGTCATTTCACGGATAAGAATCTCGATATGTTTGTCGTTGATGGACACGCCCTGCAAGCGATAAACTTGCTGGACCTGTTCAACCATAAACTGTGCCAATTCTTTCTGACCAAGGATACGCAAAATATCTTGTGGAACTGGGTCACCGTCGACCAATTTTTCAGCCTTGCGCACCGTATCGCCACTGCGCACCAAAAGGTTTGTTCCCTTTGGCACCGCATATTCAACCGGTGCACTTCCATCAGTTGGTTCAATACGGATGATGATTTTCGATTTAGAATCTTCCAATTCAACCGTTCCATCAACTTCTGCCAACAACGCAGGGTTAGATGGACGACGAACTTCCAACAATTCTTCAACACGTGGCAGACCGCCCGTAATATCGCTTGTACGTTTCGTTTGAACTGGAATACGCGCCAAAACATCACCAGCAACAACTTTATCACCATTGGACACATTCAACACAGAATATGTTGGCAACATGTATTCGGCAATCTTTTTGCCACCCAAAGACACCACATTACCCTTTTCATCAACCAAAGTGATTGCTGGGCTTAATGGTTTCTTGGTGTTTGTTTTCCAGTTGATAACCTTGCGTGAAACGATACCGGTCATAGAATCAACTTCTTCTTGGAACGATACGTTTTCAATCAAGTCTTTGAATTGTGCGACACCGTCTTTTTCAGCGATAATTGTGTTGGAATAAGGATCCCATTCTGCAACTTTTTCGCCCTTTTCAACCTTGTCGCCATCATTCTTGATTAACATAGATGCGTATGGCAATGCACAGCTAAACAATTCTTTGCCCTTGTTGTCAACAACTGCGATTTCACCATTACGGCTAAGCACGACAACACGACCCGCGGAATTGGTAATTGTGTTCACGCCCGACAATTTCAAAGTTCCGGCGACCGGCATTTCAATAAAGTGACTTTCGGCACCACCAGATGCAATACCACCAATGTGGAAGGTACGCAACGTCAACTGCGTTCCAGGTTCACCAATGGATTGACCGGCGATAACACCAACCGCTTCACCAACATGAACCAGCGCATTACGCGACAAATCCATACCATAGCATTTTGCACACAAACCATCACTGTGGCATGTCAAAACAGAACGCACGTCCACAGATGGCAAACCAGAATCATTGATTTGATTTGCTGCGGCCTTGGTAATCAATTCGCCAGCCGGAACGATAACTTCACGTGTCAATGGGTGAATGATATCGTGTGCAGCGGTGCGCCCCAAAACAACATCACCAAGTGGAACAGATAATGTTGAACCCTGATACACCGGCTTTGCGGTGATGAAATCAGACGTTCCACAATCGTGTTCGGTAATAACTGTGTTTTGTGCCAATTCAACCAAACGACGTGTCAAATAACCTGCCTCAGCCGTTTTCAACGCGGTGTCCGACATACCCTTACGTGCACCGTGGGTAGAAGTGAAGTATTCCGCCATTGTCAAACCTTCTTTAAAGTTTGAAATAATTGGAACTTCAATAATAGAACCGTCTGGCTTCTGCATCATACCACGCATACCTGCGACCTGCTGAATCTGACCTTTGGAACCACGCGCCTTGGATACAGCCATCATGTAAATACTGTTCCAATTATCGCCTTCGGTTTTACCCAATGCTTCGTATGCTTTATCACCCAATTCGTCGGTTGTTTTTTGCCACAAGTCAATCAACTTGTTATGACGTTCACCGCCAGACAACAAACCGCCTTGGTATTGCTTTTCAATTTCAGCCGCCGCTTTGTTTGCATTTGCAATCATCTCGGTCTTTTCTTTTGGAATAACGATATCGTCAAATCCAATTGAAATGCCAGAACGTGCCGCTTGTTCAAAGCCTGTATTCTTTAACGCATCGGCCAACATAATCATAGCCTTGTCGCCACAACGTTCATATGTAATAGCCAACAATTTTTTGATTTCACCATGTGGCATAACCTTGTTCACCAAATCAAACGGCATCTTGTCAGATTTTGGCAACAATTCGCCCAAAATCATACGACCAGCCGTTGTTTCATAACGTTTACCATTGATACGCGCAACGATTGGCGTGTGCAGTGTGATGGCCTTGTTTTCCAATGCCATTTTCACTTCGTCCATATTTGCAAAACGTGGCGATTTTTCATTAACCGTTCCGTTCATCAATGAAATATAGAACACACCCAAAACCATGTCTTGTGATGGCACAATCATAGGTTCACCATTTGCCGGCGACAAAACGTTATTAGACGACAACATCAATGTGCGCGCTTCCAATTGTGCTTCTAATGAAATTGGAACGTGAACAGACATCTGGTCACCGTCAAAGTCAGCGTTAAATCCTTTACACACCAATGGGTGCAAACGGATTGCCTTGCCTTCTATCAAAACTGGTTCAAATGCCAACAATGACAATCTGTGAAGTGTCGGCGCACGGTTTAACAACACTGGATGTTCGTAAATAACTTTTTCCAAGATTTCCCAAACAATATCTTCACCGTTTTCAACCATCTTGCGTGCGGTTTTCAATGTGTTTGCATAATCACCCGCAAGCAAACGCGCAAAGACAAATGGCTTAAACAATTCCAACGCCATTGCTTTTGGCAAACCAACTTGATGCAATTTCAATGATGGTCCCGACACAATAACGGAACGACCAGAGTAATCAACACGTTTACCTAACATGTTCATACGGAAACGACCCGACTTACCACGCAATGAATCAGACAGAGATTTCAAAGGACGGCGGTTTTGTGAAACCATTGGGCGTGCTTTGTGTCCGTTATCGAACAAGGAATCAACCGCTTCTTGCAACATACGTTTTTCGTTGCGGATAATGATTTCAGGTGCGTGCATTTCTTGGAATCGTTTCAAACGATTGTTACGAATAATTACACGACGATACAAATCGTTCAAATCAGATGCCGCGACATGACCCGCATCCAATGTAACAAGCGGACGCATATCTGGTGGAATAACCGGCAAAACATCCGGCAACATCCATGCTGGATCTGTCTTGGAATCCAAGAACGCTTCAACCAATTTCAACTGTTTGATAATTGATTTACGTTTTGCTTCGGACTTTGTTTCCGCCAATTCTGCACGCAGACGTGTGCGTTCATCACCCATATCCAAATTCGCGATAATGGAACGAACACCTTCGGCACCAATACCGACATGGAACGCATCTGCACCGAATTCTTCAACGGCGGCTTGGTATTCATCTTCGCTGATGACATCATATTGTTTAAGGTTAGTTAAACCTGGCTCAATAACGATATATGCATCATACGAAATAACCTGTTCCAATTTCTTCTGTGGCAGATTGTTCAACAAAGTTGCAATCTTACCTTCACGCAAAAACCAAGTGTGTGCAACCGGCATTGCCAATTTAATGTGTCCCATGCGTTCACGACGAACCGAAGATGGTCCGACTTCAACCCCGCAACGTTCGCAGACAACACCGCGGAACTTGATTCTTTTATATTTACCGCATGCACATTCGTAATCCTTGACTGGACCGAAAATCTGTTGGCAGAACAACCCTTCGGATTCCGGTTTCAACGAATGATAGTTGATTGTTTCCGGTTTTTTCACTTCGCCATGTGACCATGACAAGATTTCTTCGGGTGATGCAATTGTAATGCGCAATGCATCAAATTGTTCCTTGGTTTCAATTTGTCCAAATATCTTCTGCAACATATTTGTCATATTATTTAGCTCCTTTTCGTCGCTTTTTTGTTGTTAGTCGATAGTTGTTAGTTGTTAGCAAACCTAACAACTATAACTAATCAATTTTTTTCGGTGTCATCGCCAAACCTAAACCACGCAATTCACGCACGAACACGTTGAATGCTTCTGGGGTTCCTGTTTGGATATCGGTTGAACCAGAAATGATGGATTCATACATCTTGTTACGTCCGAC
>JAGCOQ010000041.1 GCA_017642625.1 Alphaproteobacteria bacterium
ACACCCATTGCCCACCATGCAACAAAGAACACAAGCAACCACCACAAGAAACCGCCCAGTTTACCCTTTTTCGCGGTATTATTTCTGTTCGCGTTCCACGCAGCAAATCCGGAATTATTATTATCTAAATATTGAACCATTGTATCACCCTATTGTTTATTCGCACGCATGCAACGACTACGCGCCAAGAACCAATTTAAAATATACAAACCAACACCCAAACAAATAAATACATCTGCAACATTAAATGCCGGCCAATGCGCCCCACCGATATGAAAATCCAAGAAATCAACCACCGCGCCAAAACGCACGCGGTCAATCAAGTTGCCCAATGCACCACCGGCGATAAACGCCAACGGTAAACGTTCATATTCGGCTGCCCGACGGAACAAATAATACAAAATAAACCCGATTACAAACGCGGTTATAAATATAATTATAATTGGTGCCGATTCCCCCAATGCCCGAAACAACGAAAAAGATGTTCCTGGATTCCAAGTAAACACAACATTAAAGAAATCGGTCACATGTGCCATTAAATACGGCACAGGTATCAATTCCCATGCGGGTGCAAATGCCGGAACACGCCCCGTAATAAGATTTATCAAAACACCCTTGGTAAACTGGTCCAGCAAGATAATCGCCAGAATAATAATCAAGTATTTGAATATTTTTTTCATATTCGTCCTTTTCCACATAACGATTTGTAATATAGCAATCTGGGGAATCAAAATCAAATAAAATGTCCCAAATTCATGGGACATTTATTTGCTATTCAGAAACCGGCACCGAATGATCAAGCGGGGCATAATTATCGGTTCGTAATGCTTGCAGGGCGCTGTTTATCTTTGCTTCGGAAACCTTCATATATTCCAACACACCGGTTCCCAATGAAAACGCCGTTTCAATTGTTTCCGGCAATGCACTATACGCACCATATTTACGCAAAACTTTACAATCCGCCAAATTACGCGCACGGGCAAAAACCTTGACCCGCGGTGCAATCGCTTTGACCGTCAAAACGGCATCTTTTGCGGTTTCTGCATTATCCAGCGCAACAATCACCGCATTTGTCTTGCGCGGGTGCAGACCAAAATTACGCAACACTTCGGCATTTTTGCAATTACCGAACACGACATTGTATCCATTTTCACGACCGCGAACGATGGCATTAACATCCATATCAATCGCGACATATGAAACATTGTTCTTTTCCATTAACTTTGCGACGATTTGACCGACACGACCAAATCCCAAAATGATGACATCAGGGTTGGATTCTATACCAGACCGATCCAAACTGCGTGGGCGATATTCGGCAAAAATCCATCCACGACGACGCAGGAAATCATATATCGCCAATATGATTGGTGTTGTCATAATCGACAATATAATCATAGCAGTTAAAACTTCGGAACTGGTCATTGGAACCGCGCTTATGCCGGCACTTTTCATGGTTTGCAACATTAACAAACCGAATTCGCCACCTTGGGATAAAATCAACGCCATAAATGTTGCATCTGGCAAAATCATACCACGCACACGCGACACCATGAATAACGCAAAGAACTTTATGAACACCAATCCGACAAGACCGACCAAAATGTATTGCCACTTTTCCATCAACAATGGAACATTCAATCCCATACCCAACGCGATAAAGAAGAACGCCAAGAATAACATTGCATATGGGCTTATTTCTGCGCTGATTTGATGGCGATAAATTGTTTCAGACATCAACATACCCGCCAAGAACGCGCCCAATCCCACCGGCAATCCCATCATATCCAATACCGTTGCCCAAATAACAATGTTCAACATAACGGTCAACAATAATGCTTCACGACTTTTAAGTTTCACAACACGTTTTAACAATGGATTCAAAATAAACCGACCAACGAACACGACCGATATAACCAACAGCAATGATAATACCGCAACATCAATCGCCGTCGCCCCCAGGTTAAATGAACGCCCCGCAAACACCGGCAACATTGCTAAAATAGGAATCGACAATAAATCTTGGAACAACAAAATAGAAAAAGTTTGATTTCCAACATTTGTATTCAGTTCATTTCTGTCTGACAACAACTGTAAATCTTCGGACGTGCTGGACATTGCCAAAATAAGCGAAACCATAATGCAACCCAACACCGACCAACGCGTAACGCCGAACAAAACTGGGAACAACATAACCGCAACGGTTAACACCTGTGATGCGCCAAGTCCGAATATATTTTTACGCATAGACCACAGGCGGCTCATATTAATTTCCAAACCGATACTGAACCACAAGAACAAGATACCCATATCGCCCAGTAACTGCCACGTCTGGTTCATTTCAAACAGATTCAATCCATATGGTCCCGACAACATACCCGCCGCCAAAAACGCAACCAACGCACCAATTCGTGCGGCGCGCAAAAAGCAAACCAATACGAACAAAATCCCAAAAAATATTAAAAATGATAAAGGCATCTCTCTCTCCGTCTTTATTTTTTATTATACCACAACCGACGCAATTTTTACAAATGTTTCAGGTGGTAATTCTTCGGCGCGCTCAGTCCCGTTCAGACCAAATTGCGTCCAATCGATATTCGGCAATATTCCGCGAATCATCTTGCGACGATTACCAAAAAGTTTCGCCGTAATATTTTCAACTTTGCTTAAATCGCCAATCGCTTTTATCTTTTTCGCATTCGGTATAATCTGCACAACCGCACTTTCCACCTTGGGTCGCGGCACAAAAGCAGTTGACGGCACACCAAACAAAATCTTGGCATCCGAAATAAGTGATGTCAGTATCGACAGCCGACCATATTGCGCATCACCACATTTCGCGACGATACGTTGGGCAACCTCTCGCTGGAACATCAGGGTCATTGATTTTATCGCCGCACCCGACGCCATTTTATGCAACCAACCAATCAACAATTCTGTTCCCACATTGTACGGCAAGTTTGCACAAATCGCATATTCACGCACGCCCAGTTTGCTAAAATCAACACGCAACGCATCATCATAAATAACAGTTAAACGATTATCAGACGCGTCTGCAACGCGCGACAAAATTGGCGCGGTTGTCTTATCTTTTTCAATCGCGATTACGCGTCTCGCCCCCGCCATCAACAGTGCGCGTGTAAGTCCCGCCGGCCCCGGTCCAACTTCGACCACCGGCAATTTTTCAATATCTGGTACACTACGCGCGATACGCCCCGTCAGGTTTAAATCAAACAGAAAGTTCTGACCGAATTGCTTTTTCGGTTCCAACCCGCAATCGCGCATCATTTCCGACACTGGCGGTAAAGATTCTAAATTACTTTTCATAATTCGCGCCGGCCCCCAAATGCCAATGATAATGTTCCGTCATCGATATAGTCCAAATCGCCACCCAACGGCACACCAGACGCTAATTCAGAAAACCGCACGCCCGCGTCGCCAACCACCGACATAATGTAATGCTGGGTCGTTTTACCCTCTACTGTATTTGGTAATGCGAAAATAATTTCAGTAATGTTTTCGTTCTTTATGCGCACCGACAATGTCGCAATATTCAAATCGTCCGGCATAATTCCACTGGCGCCCGACAGCAACCCGCCAATAATATGATACCGCCCATGAAAGACCGATGATTTTTCCAACACCCAAACATCACCCATATCGCGCACTATGCACAGTTGCCCATTTGCCCGCGCGGAATCACGACAAAACTCACACATACCCGCCGTCTTGTCCGTCAGGCACCCACACACCGCACATGGCACAACATTTTCAGTTGCATCCAACAACGCCGCCGCCAAGTTTTCCGCACGACCATCACGCGTTTGGAGCAAAGCCAATACAATGCGTTGTGCCGCGCGATTTCCAACGCGCGGCAATTTTGCAAATTGTTTAATCAACTTTTCTATTTTTGAATTCATTGCATAACCCATCAATGAAACACATAGCAATCTATACCCTTGGCTGATGCGGTGTTTTTAAGCGATTGCGCTGCCGCCTCACTTAACCCATACGCACGCACGCGGAACAATCCATTTGGCGCAGTTTCAATTATTGGCGTTGCACCCGTTGCGCGTTGCACCGTTGCAATCATATTAGATGCCGCATCACGTGTTGAAAACGCACCGAATTGCACCCCCGGCCCACCATGTGATGCCGCCGGCATAGTATTTGTCGCCGCATGATACGCACCCGCAAAAGTATTCACAGATTGCGTATTATCATACTGTGGTTGTGGTGTGTATTGTGGTTGTCTGCTTTCCACCGGTTTTGCGACCGGTGTTTCTTTCACAATCATTGCCGGCGCATTACTTGCCCCCAGCATTGCAAACCCCTTGTCCAACAAACGCACAGATTCCGCCGCACGCACATCCTTGTTTTCCGCGCCCAACACAACCGCCATCAAATGATGATCGCCACGACGCGCGGTCGCAACCAGCGAATATTTCGACTTGTTCGTGTATCCAGTTTTCATACCATCGCACCCTGGATAAGACCCCAACAAACGATTTCCATTAGTGTATGTTTTGCCGGCATATGTCCACGTTTTAATTCCAAAATATTTCCAGTATTGCGGGAAATGCTTATACACCGCCATTGACATCAACGCAATATCACGCGCAGTGGACAAATGGTCATCATCCGGCAGACCCGAACTGTTTTCAAAATTCGTGCGCGACAGACCAATTTCCTTTGCCACACGCGTCATAAGCGACGCAAAATTACCCTCTTTACCGCCCTTCAGGTTTTCCGCCAACACACGCGCGACATCATTTGCACTGTGCACCGCAACCGCTTTTATCGCATCTTCTACCGTTATCTTGGAACCCGCAGGCAGCCCCAGTTTTACCGGCTCTGCATTTGCCGCCGCATTGGACACGATTAGATAGTCGTCCAAGTGCAGACGCCCATGTTCCAGCGCATCAAACGTCAAATACAACGTCATAATTTTTGTTAAACTTGCCGGATAGTTCAAATCAGTTGCGTTTTCCGAATACAGAACCCGCCCCGAATCCATATCGGCGACCATTGCCGCGCGGTAATTCGCCGCATTGGCAATTGATGCAATAAACAGCATCGGCAAAATAAGAAATCTTCCCTTCATAGCAATTTAAAGT
>JAGCOQ010000042.1 GCA_017642625.1 Alphaproteobacteria bacterium
CGCCAATGCACCGCATTATAACAGACATTTTTGCGTTTGCAAGGACATTTGAATAAATCCCTTTGCATAAAATCCCCAAAAATGATACCATTGTTCCGATATGAGAAAGAGTGTTGCCTTTTTACTTTTGGCCATGTGCACAGGTGCCTCATATGCGGAATCTAATCCGTTTATGGGTGATGCACAAAACCAAATCGCCTTTTATGTGGGCCAAGGGGTCGATAATGGCTATATTGTGCCAATGCCATATCACCCTGTTCCGTTCTATATAGCACAACTTAAGTATTCTCAACCGGCAAGTTTTTTCAGATTACCGGCGCGTCTATCCCTTAATGTTGCCGAAACATTGGGACTTGGCAAAAAATATGGCTGGGACTGGCGCGAGTTTACAATTCCACTAATTTTGCTGTCGGGCGACACCACATTGTTTAATGGTGAAAATTGGTATGTTGGTCTTGGTTCCGGCGTCGGACTTCAAGCCCAAGAAAACAAGCGTCTTGGCGCGAAACTGTTGTTTGAATTCAGTTTGTTCTATGGATATCGCATCAATGAAAACTGGGGTATCGAACTGTATGCCCAACATTTCTCTAATGCGAACACAGCCGAAGAAAACCATTCGTATGCATTTTTCGGACTTGGTGTGACACGCAATTTTTAATTACCAATCTATTGGCTGTTTTCCATGCGCGACCAAATATTCATTGGCACGCGAAAAATGATGATTTCCAAAAAATCCGTGATATGCCGATAACGGCGATGGATGAACGCTTTTCAGTATAAGGTTTTTATCTGGATTCACTATTTGGGCTTTCTTTTGCGCATACGATCCCCACAACATATACACAATATTTTCACGCGTATTACATGCCGCAATTACAGCATCTGTAAATTGTTCCCAACCCATACCTGCATGTGATGCCGCCGCATGCGCCCGAACGGTAAGTGTTGCATTTAACAACAATACGCCCTGCTGTGCCCAATGGGTTAAATCGCCACGCGTTGATGATGGTCGCCCTAAATCAGATTCTATTTCTTTATAAATATTTTGCAGTGATGGCGGTATCGGGGTCGGTGGCAAAACAGAAAAACAAAGCCCATGCGCTTGCCCCGGTTCATGATATGGGTCTTGGCCAATAATAACAACGCGCACATTGTCCAGCGGACACAGGTTGAATGCATTAAAAATATTTTTTGGTTCGGGGTAAATCTGTTTTCCGGATTTATATTCCGCGCGTACAAAATCGGTAAGTTTAATAAAGTAATCTTTATCAAACTCGTCCGCTAATGCGTCTTTCCAAGATTGCTCTATTTTAACATCCATGTTCCCTACCCTATAATTTTATTAATCCAATTTGACATGCTTTCCACAAAACAACATCAATATATCCACGTGGCAAACCAGTCTCTTTCACTAAATGCGCGAACATATCATCACATGCTTTTTTTATTTCCGGCGATAATTTTCCATTATCTATATTTTGCGCAAGTGCACTATTTCCGCTATATAGAACCCCAAGGCGTTGAATCCAAATATCATATTTCACAACATCCTGCCCCAGATTTCGAGCCAGATGATTTGCGGTAATTTTTCCGATATGCGGTAGTTTTGATAAAAACTTTAACTTACCATCAAAATCGTCTATGCCATAATATTCGGCACATAGCGCATTTTTATTATTCCAAATTTCGCAGACCGCGCTTATTTTATTTTTGTTATGAAACATTCCAAAAAGCGCATCAAAATCGGCACCGTTTTTATGTAAATATTCTGTAATTTGTGCATGAATCTTTTTCGCCGTTTTTTGCGAAAAACCACCCGCTAAAATCACATAGTTGCACATGTCGGCAAAAGCGATTGGCGATAATTTCCGTGGGTGTGCCAAGTTTTCGCGTATTTCATCAAAACTTTGGGCGTCGGAATCGGCGCCCAAATTACGTATTTGTTTTTCTAAACTATTAAACCATTCCACAGAAAACATTTTATTTATCATCTATTTCCTTTTGATGCAAAGTCGCGATTATTTGTGCATCTTTTTCTTTAGTCATATCTGCAACTTTTTGTGTTCCTGATTTAAACTCTTCTGTTCCTTTTGACTCTTTTTCGTCTTCATTTTCTAATAATACAACAATCTCGTTCGCTAACGCCTTCATTGCTTTATCTAACAAATCCATACCTTCCCAAAACTCACGATAAGCAACATTCAAAGATCTTGCAACATTATAAAGATACGGTAACTTGGCACTTGTTTCGTTAATCTGTCTAACAAAAATCTCAAGACCTTCTCTATCACAGCCCTCTCTCAAATCCAGATGAAGAAAAATTTGCACCAGAGGTTCTAGTTCATCAACAATATTCATTAAAGCCTGACCTGTTCTTGGGGTATCAGGATGATACCATGCTTCAGTAAGCAGTTTGGCTATTTTGTGTTTTTTTACTAATTCCTCTCCTATCTCGTTATAATTTTTTATTTGTTCTTCTGAAAATTGTATTTTTGTTTCTGCCATATAAATCTCCTTTACAAAAATCCGCCCAAATGGGCGGAATTATTACACATCCAAGTTCGCATCCAGCGCATTTTCAACGATAAAGTCGCGACGCGGTTCAACAATATCACCCATTAACATGGATACAACCTCGTCTGCTTGGGACGCATCCGCCACTTTGACTTGGAAAAGCGAACGATGATTCGGATCCATTGTTGTTTCCCACAACTGTTCCGCGTTCATTTCACCCAAACCTTTGTAGCGTTGAATCTTTAATCCAGTCTTGGCATATTCGATTGCGGTGTTCAGCAACGCAAATGCACCCCAAATCTTTTGTGATTTGTTTTTCACGCGCAGTGTTGACGGTTTGCTGAATGTATCAATCAATTCGTCATGACCGTCCATACGGTGCCAAGCACGAATTTCCGCACTGTTTAGTTTTTCACGTGGCAAAACATGTGTTTCGGTCACGCTGCGCAAAGTGCGTGTGATTGTTATACCAGTCAAATCGGTTGTAATGTGCCAACCACGTTCAAACTCTAATTCTTCGGCATCCAGCATTTTTTCCGCCGCGGCCAAGTTTTCAGGGCTTTCTTCTTCCAGCACTTTGTTCAACGCCAATGCTTCTATAAAACGCAACGGCATAATGTGATTCAATGCCTGCAAGGTATTACGCATATTGAACACTAAACCCAACAAACGTTTCAAATCCGCGCCAGAAACCGCGACACCATCCGCCGTTTCAATAACACCATCAGTGGACAACTGATCAAGAAGATAGTCGTTCATTTCAGCATCGTTTTGCAGATAAATCTGCTGTTTGCCACGCGTCACGCCATAAAGCGGTGGTTTTGCAACATAGATATAACCGCGTTCAATCGCTTCGGGCATATGGCGATAGAAGAACGTCATTAACAATGTTTGAATATGTTGACCGTCGACATCAGCATCAGTCATGATGATGATTTTGTGATAACGCATCTTTTCAATATCAAATTCGTCTTTACCAATACCGGTGCCCATTGTGGTAATAAGCGCACCGATTGTGTCCGAACCCAACATTTTATCAAAGCGCACACGTTCAACATTCAGAATCTTACCACGCAGTGGCAAAATCGCCTGTGTCTTTCTGTCGCGCCCCTGTTTTGCAGTACCACCAGCTGAATCCCCCTCGACAATGAACAATTCGCATTTAGCCGGATCTTTTTCAGAACAGTTTGCCAATTTACCCGGCAAGCCACCCAATTCTGGTCCTGTTTTCTTGCGTGATAATTCACGTGCTTTGCGCGCCGCCTCACGCGCGGTTGCCGCCTCTATAATCTTATCGATTATCAATTTCGCGGTTGCTGGGTTTTCTTCTAAATATTCATACAGCAATTCAGATACTGTATTTTCAACCAGTGGTCGAACCTCGCTTGATACCAGTTTATCTTTTGTTTGGGAACCAAACTTGGGGTCTGGAACCTTTACACTGATAATACTTGTCAAACCTTCGCGGAAATCTTCACCGGTCAACGCAATATCTTTCTTATTACTGTGTTCAGAAATATATTTATTGATTGCGCGTGTCAGCCCCGCACGGAATCCCGCAAGGTGCGTTCCACCATCACGGTTTGGAATATTGTTTGTAAAGCATAGTGATGTTTCCGTATATGCCGTCGTCCATTGCAGAACGATTTCAATATAGGTGTCTTCGATTTGCTTAATCATCTGAATCGGGTCGCGATTTAACAATTCTTTGGATTTATCCAAATAAGTTGCAAAACCCTTTAACCCATCAACACTGTGGAATTCGCGTTCTTTCTTTTCTGGACCGCGCAAATCTTCCAAAATAATCTTTACATTTGCATTCAGATAAGATTGTTCACGCAACCATGTTTCCATAACATCAAAACTAAAATCAGTGCCGGTAAATGTATCGGGTGATGGTTTAAATGTCACTTCGGTTCCATGTTCATGGTGTGTTTTGTTTTCAATAATCTTTAAATCAGCCGTCGGAACACCATCTGCAAATGTCATTATTGCTTCTTGGTCGCCACGCCATACGCGCACTTCCAACCAAGTGGACAACGCATTAACCACAGATACACCCACACCATGCAGACCACCGGAAACCTTGTATGCACCGTTGCCTTCGTTATCAAACTTACCACCAGCATGAAGTTCGCACATAATCAATTCCAGCGCACTGCGCCCTGTTTCGTGGTTGATATCAAACGGCATACCACGTCCATTATCACGAATTGTCGCAGACCCATCCGCATTCAACGAAACATACACTGTATCGGCATAACCCGCCATCGCTTCGTCGATAGAATTGTTAACAACTTCATAAATCATATGGTGCAAACCGTTGCCCCCTTCGCCAACGTCACCAATATACATTCCTGGGCGCTTTTTAACAGCCTCTAACCCCTTTAATACCTTAATAGAATCACCGGTATATTCATTTGTAACTGCCATATTTAAAATCCTTTCTTTTTAACGTGTAAAACATAGCAATTTATGGTATAATTTTCAAGGAAAAAGGGGTAAAAAAACCAAACAAAGAAAGGATTTCAAATGAAGTTTAAATTATTGTATTTTGGCGATATTTTAGTCAACCCAAAGAAACGCGCCCAGCATATATCCGACATTCGTATGCAATTTCACCCTCAATTAAAGAAATTGGTGGAACACAGCCCATGGAACAACCTGACGCAATATATGGTGCCGGATCCGACCAAAAGCCCTGTTTCGACACGGCATATTGGCGGGATTGATTGGAACCCGATTATTACGCCAAACCTTAAATTGTTGGCGGAACTGGACATTCAAATGTTGCACTCGGAAATTGTCGGGGTTTCGCGCAGCGATATTGACAATCGTATAAAAACATTGTTTGACGGTCTGCGTTGTCCGCAAAACGAACATGAAATCGGTGAAAACACACCACGCGACATTGGACCGATTTATACTTTGTTGGACGACGACCACTTGATAACCAGAATATCGGTTAACACATCACACTTGTTGGATACCAGCATGTTTTCATGTGATATTCCAAAAACACCAGATTCAATATTTATGATGATTGATGTTAATGTTCGTGTTGCCGAAGGAACACTGGAAAACTTACCATTTATGGTATAAAAATAAAGTTCAAAGTTAAAAGTGCAAAGTGCAAATAATATGTGTGCCGGCTTTTGCCGGCACTACTTTATTATATTTGAACTTTGAACTCTGAACTTTGAACTTTTAACTAAGCACCGCTGTTATCTGATCTTGCATTTGGAATGTACCCAAAACGACCCATGCGATTATCGCGGAAACCAACATAATACCAATACTGTTCAAGACATTAGATATAGATTCCATTTTCCGAACAGATTCGTCCAAATAGTCATTTGCGATTGAAGTTATGTTTTTATCAAAATCTGTCATATCGGCATATATCATCAAGTCGCCAATAATTTCTTTGTTTGGGAAATTGCGCCCTGTCCGCGCAAGCGCGACCCCAAGGTTATCACCATTGGCGATATAATGTAATGTATCTTCCAATATACTGCGTAAATAACGACTGGCGTTTTCACCCAACATATGAATAGCATCAGGCATAGTCACACCCGCACTTATCATAGACGACAAAGACATCAACCAACCAACCGAAATATGTATTTTATATATGCTCCATGGCGGAAGTTTATCAAACGCCACACGCAACCGTCCCGCCCAGTTTGCCAAAGATAACCAAATAAGGAAAAACAGCAAAACAAAACCGATGGCAAAAGCATGTCAATACTGGATTGTGAAATCAGACATAGCAATCAAGCCACGCGCCGCACCACGCCAAATAACATCACTGCCGGCGACCTCTACTAATGGCGGAACCAGATACAAACCAACCATAACAATTATGCCGAATGTCAATATTAACAAAAACAACGGGTATGCGATTGCACTGCGCACTGCGCGACGGATACGCCCCGCACTTTCAATAACGCGACTTGTGTTTTCCAGCGCAACAACCAAATTAGAAATATTACCAGATGTCACCAACAATGTTTCTTCGTCCGGCAGCCATCCACGCGTAGTATCAGAAAAACTCATACCGCGTTCCAACTTCTTTTGCCATTCACGCATAACAATTGCAAACGGTTCGTTTGGGTTTTTGCCGTTATTAGATTCAATCATTTCCAAACGGCCCAACGCGTTCATAAGCGTAAAATCATTACGCAACAGTGATGCCAACTTGCGTATTACTGCAATACGCTTTTCTGTATTAAGACGAAAAATAAGTCGTGCATACCACTTGTTCAGACGATCCATCAATATACCCCCGGTCTGTCAAGTAAACCAACCCAACGTTCCAATTCATCTATACTGATTACGCCCATTAACATTAATTCGGCCGCCGCCTCTTTCAATGTGCGACCGTCCATTTCTTCCAACCAATATCTTACCGCATCATCTGTTTTGCCAGCCAACGCCAAAGATAAGAACTCGCCATTTGTGACAATGACTTCGCCTGCCTTGATACGACCGATTGTTCCGGTGCCATTACACATATCACACCCTGGGCCACGAACAAAAACCTGTTTCAAACCAATTTCACCAAACGCATCCAACACACGTTTATAAGCAGGATTTTCAGGATGATCTATTAATTTTTCACGACAATGTGGACAAACCTTTTTAAACAAACGCATTGAAATCAAACCGCGCATCAAAGTTTCTTCTTTTAATTTGAACGGTTCAATTCCCATATCCAACAAACGCGTCAATGCCGCCATAGCAGAGTTTGCGTGCAATGTTGTCCAAACATTATGACCAGACAACGCACCACGCACAGTCAACTGCGCCGCCGCCAATGTTCTTATTTCACCGACCATAAGTGTGTCGGGGTCGCTTCGCAACGCCGCCGCTAACGCTTCTGTATATGCTTCATCACGTTGATCTTCGTTCATAGCATTGGTGACCGGCATTTGATGTGCGCCAAAAATCTTTTGTTCAACCGGATTTTCCACCGTAATCATGTTAATTTCATAATTACGTTCCTTTAACATCATTGACATATTGCGAACCAATGTTGTTGATTTACCAGAACTGGTGGGACCGGCAACAATTACTAAACCCGTCGGGAACGAACGCATACGCATCAAAAGGCGTTGTTCATATGGACCAAACTCTTGTTCTGTTTTTATCCCTTCGTTCGGGTTGTCATACAACAAACGCATAACAACATAACGTGAACCAAACGCGATCGGGTTAAATTGCATACGAATACTTAAAACACCATCCGGCAGATATAAATCCTTGGTTCCGCGCAGTGGTGTGCGACCATCTTTCTGTGCCGATTGATATTCGTTTTGCGCATAGTTCGCATTTGACATATCCGCCGAAGCAAACGCCGCACGAACAAAAGATTCACCCCACGCAGAATTATATTCCAGCACAGGTTGCATACTGCCATCAATACGGAAATAAATTGTTGTTTGGTCGGCTACCTCTATGTGAATATCAGATACTTTTTGTGCAGCCGCGCGCGCAATAATATCAACAAAATCTTTCTGCATCTGGTTGTCGTATTCACGCGCACCGCGAACAACTGAACTAGTGCCAATATGACCTTCGTATTCTTTGTATATCCCCGAAACCAAACCCAGATCAGAATAAAATGGTTTCCGCACCACATGTGATTTGCGCTTTAACAAATCGATAAAAGCCAACACACGACCGTCATAGCGGTGCGTGCGTGAAACAATGATTTCGCCACCTGAAAAATATGCAACCAAACTTTGCATATCTTTTGATAATTCGATACTGCCACCGGTCGCGGTCATCAGACGATTACCATTTGAAAACAAATAGTCTATGATTTCTTTATTTTCTGCATTTTCCAAACCAAGTGGCACCGACGGTTTTTGTTCCATCGTTCCTGCATCATTAAAATTGTTGTAGTCTTCTATGCTCATAACTATTTGCCGATTTGGTTATTTAGCGTTTGATACATTCAGTGTTTGTGTTTTTCCACCTTTGGCAAAAACAACACCTTCGTCCAAAGATATTGATCTGACTGTCCAACCATCTAAGACTTTGCCAACCGATATGCGTTTATTTTGACCGGTCTTTAAATCTGCAACGGTTGCCTGTAATTGAGAACCCGCACCAATAACATTGACCAATTTGAATTTTTCACTGATTTTAGATTCAACATCTTCGTCTTCTTCAACAACTTTTGATGCCGTCGCCGGCTTTGATGAAGATGTTGTCGGGTTTGCCGCCGCGTTATCCAATGTTTCTTTTTCACGCGCCAAACGTGCCGCTTCCGCTTCCAGTTTTGCCATACGTGTTTCCAATTCTTGTTGCTGTGTTTCGGCACGACCAGAAAGCGCATCTATTTCCATATGCAGTTTGATTTTTTCCGCCGCCAATCTGTCCAAGTCCAAATCCAGTTGGGCGCGTTCTTTTTCAAGTTGCATTAACACCTTTTCCTGTTCCAAATCTGTGATTTGTTGGAACAAACTACCCTCGACCAGATAATCTTCTACTGCGCGTGCGGACAAATCATCCAGTTCGGCATCTGTTGTATCGGCCGCCCAACACAGTGATGAAAAGCCCATCACAAAACCAGCAACCAATGTAAAAAATGCGAATTTATGTATTTTATTTAGCATAGATTATCACCTCATAGTTCCATGTGCGATTAGATGCGTTCCAATCACATTTCGTCATATAAACACCGCCGAAGTCATCAAATATTTTCATAAACTGCATCGGTGTCAGTTTAGATGATGCCGCCACTTCAACAACATCAAAGTTTTTCGTTTCAACGCCATTACTGACTGTATCAACAACTGTTTGTATTTCCACAGGGGTATCAATAGATTGGAACGCCGTCGTAACATCACGAACAATCGTATCTGTATCGCGTTCATCTTGACTTGGGACCACCCATATCTTTGGCAATGTTGCACGCACAGTCAATAAATCTTCGGACAATTCTTGAACAAATGCACCCGGCATTAAATCCGTTGCAACAGAATAAAAATCACCAAGTGTTCCATATGTACGACGTAATTGCGCCGTTGCATATTTTTCATCACACTTAACCCAAACCTGATTCCAACCGTTTATAGGCTGCATCAACAGACCCATTGCACGATAACAAATATCCGCACGCGATTGCACATCAGGCAACAATTCATATGGCGGAACAATCGGTTCTGGTAATGGCTTTTTATCAATCTGATATTGTGCGTCCAGTTCTTTGTTCTTTGCATCTATCTGGCGACGATATTCAGCAACCTTTTCTTCGTCAATCTTTTCAAGTCTTTGCTGACCATTTACTAAATCAACACCCGATTTATAAAACGCCAACCAAATTGCCGACAAAAACAACAATAACAATAAAACAGAATAGATTATTGAACGCGACATACTTATTGAACGCAAAGATGTATGTGAATGTCCGGTTATAACATCTTCCAAACTATGTTCAACGGCGCGTGGCATTCCCCATTTAGATGGTGCAATAAATGCGCCCCAATCCGGCATCTGTGCCATTTCTGTATATGTTGCGCGTGCGTTTTCTTCTTTAACGAAAATATTATCAAGAATAATTATACCGTTTCTGGCGGCAACTATGTAATAACCATTATCAACAACAAACGCCGCCAAGAAAGACGAATGTTCGGACATTGATTCCGCAACCTCGGCCGCGGCGGATGGCATACCACCCTTGTGTCCATAACGACGCATGGACAAACCAATCATCATACGGTATTCGGTGTATAAATTATACCGTACATCAATAGACCTTGCTAAGCGAAATGCCGACATACGCCCACCGCCGTCAACCGGCGTCGGCTGCCAAAACAGACCTGCTGCATACTTTCTTCTGTGAATAGTTATGATTTGATTTGCCAATTTTTCTCTCTACCTTTACGCAATTATAACATAAAAAGGTTAACCTTGGCAATTACAGAATAAAAATCCCCGTCATTTTTTGACGGGGATTTTTTTTATTACATGCTTCCACACGGTGCGTATACGGTCGTGCACTCTTCTGACCCGCAACCATATGGACACGGATCTTGGTATGAAACGGTCTGATTAACCGTAGAAACGGTCGCCGCGCCACCATCTTTTGCGGTGCGAACCGCACGTGGATGTGGACAATCATACACATTTGCCGTCAAGATAAACGCGCGTTCTGGTCCAAACAGAACCCATTTGTTTGGACGGGTGCGTTGGGCAACAATCCAATATGCATTACCTGGACGCGCCTGATCGGCAATACGGTTTTCCAAATATCTGCGTGCATCTTCGGCATCATAGACAGAAACTTCGGATTCAAGTTTATACAAGAATGTGCAACCGATAGGTTCCGCCTCTAACTGAGTCAAATATTCGCTGCCATTTTCGTTTTGAATCATACCGCCACAAGCGGCCATTAAAACCAACACAAAAAGTGCAAAAAGTTTTTTCATTTTATACCTCGCTTTCCTATTTTTCTGTAATTATATCATAATTTGACGGGTCGCTGAACAACTTTTTCAACACAATGTTATTTAATGCATGACTGCCCTTGTAAGATTCCAGTTTCCC
>JAGCOQ010000005.1 GCA_017642625.1 Alphaproteobacteria bacterium
AAACATTGTCATGGCAAGTTGGCATAATATGCACACTGTACCGTTCTTTATCGGAAATACTTTGGCATGTTTGGTGCCGGGGTCGGTTCGTCGCGCGCGATTTCGTGGAAAGATAAATCTGATTTTGTTTCGTCCATGGATTGCGCGTTTTATTCGTCGTGAATATGGTGAACGGTTAAAAACTTTGCGTTTCGTGCGCCAGCGGACATTGAATCGTGTTGTTGGTGTTGTGAATGATAAATACTATGTCAAAATCTTTCGCAATGTCACCAATCAACAGATTCGCGATTTTGTCTTTCTAATGGATTATATTCGCCCATATATCCATGTTGATATTCCAAAGGTTGTTGTGGATAAAAGATTGCCTATGTATGTGTGCGCCAAAAATGCCGGTCGCGAAATCAGTTCGTTTAAAAAATCGGTCGTATTAAAGAACGAAAAACACATTTTTGACCAGATTTCCAACATTATTAAACAGTTGCAATCGGTTGATGTTGAAAAGATTCCAAACAATGAACGATATCTGACTAATATGCAAGATCGCCGTTATCCTGAATTGCCATGTAAAAAGTGTCGTCGGGTATTGGGGCATTTTGATATGAACCTTACTAATTTCTTATTTGATGATAAATTGAATATCATTTCCGCTATTGATTGGGACGCGTTGTCTATTGCCAATAATCCAGAAACGGACTGGCGAATATTCATGCGTTTTTGGAATCAATATCGGGGGTAAAAATTTTTCCCCTGTCAACATAATTTTTAGGAATAATGTGGTTGCCCCACCCCATTATTTTTTGATATGGTATCGCACATGGCAGGACAGTTTGTTCATCTTCATACGCACACACGGCTTTCTATCGGCGCATCAACGCTGGCGATACAAGCCGGTAAAAAGGCACCACCGGAATTGGTGGCGAAAACCATACCTGCGATGTGTATTGCCGACGGTATGACTGCGTGCGCGTTGACCGATACTAATTTGATGTCCGGCTGTGCAGAGTTTTCAGATGCAATGCCGTCAAAACACCTGCAACCGATTATTGGTGTGGAACTTTCATTGAATCATCACACCGCAGACCCAAAGATTTTGCGTGAATCCAGTTTAAGCAAGATTGTGTTGTTGGCGCAAAATCATGATGGTTATCTGAACCTGTGCGAATTGTCGCGCATAATGTATATGCGTGAAGAAAATCACCATTTGGGACCATATATCACACTGGACGAATTGCAATCGCACGCAAGTGGTATAATTTGTTTGTCGGGCGCACACGACGGTCCATTGGGTATGGCTATTTTGAACAAGCAAGATGCGTTGGCGCGAACCTATGCCCGCCGTTTCCTTGACATATTCGGCGACCGGTTTTATATCGAAATTCAACGTCATGGTCTTGAAAACGAAATCAAAACAGAACCCGCGTTTTTAAGCATTGCGCACGAGTTAAACATACCAATTGTTGCGACAAATGATGTTTGTTTTGCGACCAAGGCGGATTACGAAGCGACGGACGCCCTGTCATGTATTCTTGGTCAGACCAAGGTTATTGATCCAAATCGTCCGCGCAAATCTTCGGAACAATATTTCAAGACCACTGCAGAAATGATGGAATTGTTTTCCGACCTGCCCGAAGCAATTGAAAATACGGTTGTAATTGCAAACCGCTGTGGCTTTATGGTCAATGTTCATGAAAAGCCATTGTTGCCCCGCTTTGGAAAGGACTTTGAAGCCGAGTGCCAAATGCTGCGCGACAATACTATGGAGGGTTTGAAACGTCGCCTGAAAGAACACAAAATCAAAGACACAAAACCATATTATGACCAAGCCGAATTTGAATTGGGTGTTGTTATTGGTATGGGATTTCCGGGCTATTTCCTTATAGTTGCGGAATATATCAACTGGTGCCGGAACAATGATATTTTAACGGGGCCCGGGCGTGGTTCGGGTGCAGGCTCCATTATTGCGTGGGCATTGGGTATTACGCATGTTAATCCGTTAAAGTATGGGTTGCTGTTTGAACGTTTCTTGAACCCAGATCGTATTTCCATGCCCGATTTCGACGTTGACTTTGAACCCGAAGGTATCGAAACCGTCCTTAAACACGTGTGCGACAAATATGGTGCGGAATCAGTGTGTCGTATCATCACCTTTGGCGGTCTAAAGGCCAAGGGTGCAATTCGTGATGTTGGTCGTGTGTATGGTATGCCGTATTCCAAGACCGACAGATTTACCAAGTTAATACCGGATGACGCAAAGACTTTAAAGGGGGCGGTTGATTCTTCGTCTGAAATCCAAAGTATTTTGGATGGCGACGCAGATATGAAAAAGGTTGTTGAAATCGCCGAAGAATTAGAGGGGTCGTTCAGAAACCTGGGGCAACACGCGTGTGGTGTTGTTATTGGCGACAGACCCACAACGCAAATTGCGCCGGTGTATCGTGACCCGTCTAATCCATTGCCGTCCAGCCAATATGACGGACATTATTTGGAAGCGACTGGTTTAATCAAGTTCGACTTTTTGGGATTGGAAACACTGGTCGTGTTAAAGAACGCGGTAAAGTTGATTCAGCAAACACGTGGCATAAATGTTAATCTGGACACGATACCGACCGATGACAAAAGGACGATTGAACTTTGGCAAAATGGTTTCACCGAAGGTATATTCCAATTTGATGCCCCGTTCGTGAAACAGACCCTGCGTAAAATGCGCCCAACCAATTTCTTGGAAATATCAGCGTTGAATGCCTTGAACCGTCCGGGACCAATTCAATATATTCCACAATTTATCGCGCGTATGCATGGCGAAGAAGAAATTGAATATGTGCATCCGTTGGCGGAACCAATCTTAAAAGAAACTTATGGCATTATCGTGTATCAAGAACAGGTTATGTTGCTGACGCGTGCGTTGGCGGACTTTACCCGCGGTCAATCTGATACTGTGCGCAAGGCCATGGGTAAAAAGAAATTGGAATTGCTGGCGGAACTGGAAGTGAAGTTCCTTGAAGGTTGCGAAAAGAAAGGAACATTGGACAACAAGCAAGCAAAAGAATTATGGGAAAAGTTTAAAAAGTTTGCTGAATACGCGTTTAACAAATCGCACGCTATCGCCTATTCCATCGTCGCGAACCAGTGTGCATATTTGAAAGCAAACTATGCGCCCGAATTTTTGGCGGCGGCAATGTCCAGCGAATTGAACGCAACTGAAAAACTGGTCTTGCTGATAGATGACGCGAAAAGCAATTTCGGCATCCAGATTGTTCCACCAGATATTAACAACAGTGAATCACTGTTCACTGTGCGTGATGGGAAAATCGTCTATGGTTTGGCGGCAATAAAGGGGGTCGGGGTCGCTGCGACTGATGTTATTGTGCGTGAACGCGTGGAACATGGTCGATTCAAGAACTTAACCGACTTTGCAAAACGTTGCGCGCCATTTATGAATAAAAGAATACTAGAGGCATTCGCGCGTGTCGGCGCACTGGATTCATTGGAACCAAACCGCGCATTGATATTTATGAACGCTGATGCGATTTTGTCGTATGCGTCAAAGTCCAAAGACGGCGCGAATTCTTTGTCGCTGTTTGCGAATACTATCGAAGATGATGTGTCCGAAGACAGATTGCACAAGAATCTGACCAAGACAACGCCATGGACTTTTTCACAGCGTTTGGAAAACGAATTGATGGCATTGGGATTTTATATTTCGGCGCACCCGTTGGATCAATACAAGCATTTAATTAAAAGTGCTGGATTGGCAACAAGTGATACGCTGGACGCGCTGGGTGACAGAAAACAGGTTCACATTGCCGCAAACGTTGGTTCGTTTTCTCGTCGCAGAACCAAGACCGGCAAAGACATGATAACCATAAATGCGTCCGACAGTATGGGCAATATTGATGCGGTCGCGTTTGGTGATTCATCCATAGAATTAGCAAAAACACTTGAAAACGAAAGTGTCGTTTTGATTTCCGGTCGCACTTCTAAGCGCGACGATCGCACTTCTATCTTTGTTGATTCTATTATTCCGCTGACCCAATGGGTTGCGAAGATTGCGAAGAAAGTGACCCTGCATATCACAAACAGCAAGGTTTTGCCAAATGTTAAAAAGTCGCTGGCAAGTTTGCCAAAGGGACCGACCAAGGTCGAATTGCATTTGCATTCGGGCGACGGTGTGACCAAAATAAGACTTGGTGGCGGTGTTGAACTGGGGGCGACAACGGCAACCGATATGGCGGCACTGGGCATAAAAATGGAAATAGAATAATGAAACACATACCTGTTCTGTTGAATGCGGTTTTAAAAGCGTTGGGCGACATTCGTGGTCATCACGTTGTTGATTGCACATTTGGCGCGGGTGGTTATTCGCGTGCTTTCTTGGATGCTGGTGCAGATGTTGTTGCCTTTGACCGCGATCCAAATGTTATTACGGACGCAAAAAAAATGATTTCAGAATACGGCAACAGGTTCCGGTTTATACCTGAAACATTTTCGCATTTATCAGATTTAGATGAATCATTTGACGCAATTATTTTTGATCTTGGTATTTCGTCTATGCAGATTGATATTGCGGAGCGTGGGTTTTCTTTTCGGGCTGATGCGCCACTGGATATGCGTATGTCGGAATCTGGAAAAAGTGCCGCGGATTTAATTGCTGAAAAGTCCGCCGATGAATTGGCACACATACTGCGCGAATATGGTGATGTTAAAAAAGCGACCGTTTTGGCGCGTGCGTTAAAGGAAAAGTTGCCCAAAACAACATTTGAATTGCGCGATTTGATTTTTAATCCGCATGATATTGCGCCGGTATTCCAAGCATTACGAATAGCGGTCAATGACGAAATGGGTGAATTGGAACGCGCTTTGGCGGTGGTACCGGAAAAACTGAATGTTGGTGGCAAATGTATTTGTGTGACATTTCATTCACTAGAAGACAGAATTGTTAAAAACACATTTCGCGATTGGGCAACACCCCTTGGGGATCCGCGATTGCCGACAAATCGCCCCGCCCCATTTGAATTAATTCGCGCTGTCCAGCCCAGTGCCGAAGAAACAGAATCTAATCCACGCGCCCGCAGTGCACATATGCGTGGTGTCGTAAAATCATATTGACCCAGTATCATTTAATTGTGTAGTATGCAATGTTAAGGAAAGGAATAGTTATGAAAAAATCGTTGTCTTGGTTGTTTGGATTTATCGCTACGGTCGCGTTGGCGGGAACCGCGCATGCGTTTTGTCCGGTTTGCACCGTTGGTGTTGCCGCGGGATTGGAAGGGGCGCGCGTTTTGGGCGTTTCTGATGTTATAACCGGCTTGTGGGCGGGTGGTTTAATGCTGTCGTTGGCGGCATGGACAGAAAACTATATGCGTGCACATGGAATCACAAATTGGTTGCTGATTTTACTTAATTATGTTGTGTATTATGGAATCTTGGCGTTGATATATGTTTTGCCGGCGGGACACCCGACACGCGTGTTCAATGTGACAACACTGTGGGGCGTTGACGAGTTCTTGCTGGGCGTTGTTGTCGGCTCGTTGGTATTTTGGTTGGCTGGCAAATGGTATGAAAGAATCAAGGCAAACAACGGCGGACATGCTTGGTTCCCTTTTCAAAAAGTCGTTTGGCCATTGGGCGCATTGTTAATCGTCACATTGGTGTTTGTTCTTATTTTAGACTAGTTGCAAAATGGGCTTGATTCATACCCCCGAAAAATGATAAAATACATACTACAGAGAGATGTATTTTGGTGTTTAGTCGTATAAGATTTTTGCGTTCTTTGATTGCAATCGCCACGGTATGTGGCGCGCTTGACGTGCTGGCGGTCCAGGCGCCAAACCCACGTGGTTCATCAACAACACAAAACGCACGTTCCAACGATTCGGTTTCGCGAACGGCTGTGACTCGGCCAGAGGTTCGGGCATCAAACGTTCGTGAATCTACACATGGTTTAATGGTATCAAATGCGGCGCGTGGTGCGTCAAATGTTGCCCGTAATGCAAAGGTAAATGGTCCTGCGCGGTCGGCAACTGCGCGTGGCGCGGCGTCGGCTCGGACGGCAACGACACCAACTGTTTCGCGTGCGTCAACGGTGCGTGCGACGGCTATATTTAATGATGTGTCCAAGATTGGCACTGGGTATGCCGCTTGTCGTGATTCCTATGCCACATGTATGGATCAATTCTGTGCCAACGCAAATGACACATATCGCCGTTGTTATTGCAGTTCTCGTTTTGCCGAATTCCGTAATACCGAAAACGCACTGGACCAGGCGAAAACATTGTTGATGAAATTCGAAGATAACAATCTGAACGCGGTTGATAAAACCGCGGCCGAAGTTAATGCCATGTATTCCGCAACGGTCGGCGAAGCGGCAATTAAAAAAGATACCAGTGGCGCAGCCAAGATTTTGGATGAAATCGGCGATTTGTTGTCTGGGAAAAAGAAAACATATTCGTCGGGCGGTTCGTCAACTTCCCTTGGCGTGTTATCCATCAATTTAACTGATGATGTTGATGATATTTGGTCTGATGGTGGCAGCAGTTGGTTCGGCAGCACCCAAAACCTTTCTGAATTAGAAGGTGTCGCATTATACAACGCCGCAAATAATCAATGTGTAAAACTGGTTGCGGGTTCGTGTGAAAGTGGCGCGGTGGCGAATATGGCGCGTTCTTCATACAGTATTATGATTACCCAAGATTGTAATGCGTATCAGAAAAGTATTGATAAAAAGGTCGAAAGTGTAAAACAAACTGTGCGCACCGCAGAAAAGTATTTACGCGAAGCGCGCTTAGAAGAATATCGTGCCCACAACAGTCGTGATGTTAACGAATGCATAACCAAGGTTCGTTCAGCATTGACCGCCGATACTGCGTGCGGTGCAAATTATAAGCGTTGCTTGGATTACACCGGTGTGTATATTAATCAGACCACTGGCGACCCAATTTATACACCGCGTTTGTTCAAATTGACCGAAGTGATTAATTTAGATGGTGTTAATGGCGACGTGTTGGCGCAAAATCCGGACTTTGATAAGTTCTTGGAATCCAAAAAGATTTTTGCAGCAACGGCGTTGGATACTTGTCGTGATATTTCCAAAATTGTATGGGAAGAATTCAAACGCACTGCCCTTATTGAAATTGCCCAAGCGCAAGATGAGAAGATAGAAGAAGTTAAAATGTCCTGTGTCAGCACTATGTCAGAATGCTATGACACACAATCGTCTGCACTGAAAGAATTTGATAATTCAACCGCGCAAATGGTTGGTGCTTTGTCCGCATATGCCGCAAAGCAAATGTGTATAGATAAGGTTTCCGCCTGTGCTGCGCTGTATGGCAACGGTGAATCTTGCACATTTGATTCCAAAACGGGCAAGTTGACAAATACATCGGCATGTGGTTTGACCGCACTGTTAAACTTTGTTGACACTGTTGACAACATTCGTATTGCCGAGGGTTGTGATGTTGCACTACAAAACTATGCCCAAGAATTGTGCACAGACAACACCACCGGCAAGGGGTATCCATGGAATTGCCGTTTGAAATCGCTTTCGGACATAAGACAAAATATCAAGGATATGTCAAAAACATATTGTTCATCGGATATGATAAAGTATGACTTTAGAAGTATTGATTCCATGATTGATAATATCATAACCGAAATCGCGTTGGATTTGTCGGGTGCATTGTCTGAACAGTGCGAAGAATTAAACGGTATTTGGATTGATCCTGATGACGTATCAGCGGCGTCGGGTGGCAACTATAAAAATCTTAGCGCGTTTTATGGTGCGGTATATAACAATAGTCAGAAATATATTAATGATAGCGTGTCATGGGGTCGTTGCATTGAAAACAGTGTGCGTGTCATGTGTGAAGCGTATAACGAAGGTGTAAGTTCCGATAACGCCGTTGCGACTTACAGTCCGACCAGCGATACATGTTCGTTCACTGCGGATTGGTATAAGAAGAAATGCACCGAAGAACTGAACGGCTCATGGGAAGGCACGACTTGCTATGTGAACTAAGAACTGGATTAAAAATGAAGAAATGTTTGTTTGTTCTTTTTTCAATGATGATTACAATGAACGCGAATGCGGTGGTGGCAGAACTTGGCGTGGCGGCACTTGTTATAAACGGTTGGCACATTCATCCATCTGAAGGTTGTGCATTACAAACACGTTTTTTGGGAAAGGATTTCTATCATTTCTGTGGGGCACAACAACCAGTTTGTCATGGTGACTGGGCGGAAAAAAAAGAGTTAAACTCTACTGTAAAATGGTATAACTATGGGGAAACCGCTGAATTCAATGGTGAACAGTATACGTGTTGTGGTGAAGGCGCAAAAGTGATTTCTGCCCCAACAGAAAGAAAAGGCACCGCTACTGGAACACCTGGATATTGGATAAAGGGTGATCATTCTGAAGTACCAGTGATAAAAACAAAAAATGTTGCGGGTGGAACATGCTCGTATACAGAAGAAAAAGATGTTTGTGGTAAAACAATTACCACTGAGGGAACGTGTGAAACGCAGACGAAAAAGAATATGACCTGCCCTGAGGGGCAATATTTCCGCGAAGCCAGCGGTTCTTGTGCCAAATTGTGTGCCGCGGGCTATGCGTATGAATCCAAGACTTCTAATGTTTGTGTTGAATGCGAAGAAACATTAACCCAAGGACGCGTTAGTGATGATGGGTCAACGCCGGTTAATGAAGCGGTGGATTCTGTGCATGCAATATGTCTTAAATGTAATCCTGCAACCAGCATACTTGATCAAGCCACAAGAAAATGTGTCCCCAGACCACAGTTGACTGCGTTGACCATGAACGATTTGCTGTACGGCAAGGATGGATATACCAAGAACAAAAATGTATCTGAACAATGCTGGACAAAGTATGGTAACGAATACAAAAAGTGTGTGTTAAAGAAATAAAAAACCGCCGATTTGGCGGTTTTCTTTTTAAATAACTTTTACCCTATTCTAAGCCATTTAAGGACTTTAACATTTTCAAAATCATTTTGCGTTGTTCGTCATTCGCCAAACGCCAGTAAAGATTTATAAGTTGTAATGTTTCATTTTTAGATAATGGATCATCCGCCCCACCATCAGATACGCGTGATCGACGACCACGGCGGTTTTCTTCGGTTAAGTTGCCCGGCAACCCCGCGAAGAAAAATGATACTGGTGTATCCAACGCGGTGCTTAATTCAAACAAACGTGATGCAGGTATGCGATTGCCCGCGGTTTCATATTTTTGAACCTGTTGGAACGAAACACCACATTTGTCCGCCAAGTCTTTCTGGGACATACCCATCATAACGCGGCGCAGTTGGACGCGTTGCCCAATATGTTCATCAATCGAAGATATACAGGATTTTCCGGCCATTTCTTTCCCCATTGTTATTATTTCCTTTATACAAGTTTTCTTTTTATTTTGCAATCAAAAAACAGATGTGATACCCTTTAACCCATAGGAATCTTATGGGGGATTTTATGACCAAACCACTAGTTTTATGTATTATGGACGGTGTCGGCATTTCAGAGGCGCGCACGCACAACGCGGTCGCATTGGCAAAAATGCCGTTCTTTGATTCTTTGTTAAAGAAATACCCGCACAGCAAATTAAATGCCAGTGGTAATGCCGTTGGTCTGCCTGCTGGTATTATGGGCAATAGTGAAGTTGGACATATAACCATTGGTTCGGGACGTATTGTGAATCAGTTCTTGCGTCGCTTTGAAATGGCCGATTTATCAAAAAACAAAAACCTTAATCATTTTATATCGGTGGTGTCGAAACGTGGTGGCGTTGTTCATTTGGCGGGACTGATGTCCGACGGTGATGTGCATTCTGATTTGATGGAAATGATAAGTGTCGCGCGTTATGTTTTGGATGCGGGGCTGCATGTCTATATTCACTTTATTGCAGATGGTCGTGATACGCCACCGCATAGTGCAAAGAAATATGTTTATGTGATAAAACGCGAATTAGCGGACGAGTTCGTTCGCGGCAATGTGTTCTGGGGCACTGTTTCTGGTCGGTATTATACAATGGACAGAAACAAGAATATGGATCGCACCGAATTGGCGTTCAATGCGATTGCAAATGCGACCGCTGAATATCATGCGCCGACGGTTGATATGGCGATTGATGCGGCATATGCGCGTGACGAAAGTGATGAATTTATCAAGCCAACAATTATCGACGGTGATGTCGCAATTACCAAGAAAGACGGGTTTATATTTGGCAACTATCGTTCCGATCGTGCGCGTCAAATTGTGCGTGCCATGTTGGAAACGAAATGCGAAATGCTGTGCTTTTCACAATATGGCGAAGGGTTAAACGAAGAATGCCCCGCGCTGTTGGACGATATTGCGGTGCCGAATACATTGGGTGATGTATTGGAAGAAAATGGCTTGCGCCAGTTGCGTATTGCCGAAACAGAAAAATATAATCATGTCACATACTTTATGGATGCCGAACGCAATATAGATTTCAAGCATGGGAAAAAGATTTTGGTTCCTTCGCCGGATGTTGCGACCTTTGATTTAAAGCCAGAAATGAGCGCGATAGAAATTACCGATAAACTGATTCCGCAATTAGATAAGTTTGATGTTGTGATTTTGAATTATGCCAATGGCGATATGGTTGGGCATACCGGTAATGAAAAAGCGACAATTTCAGCAATGGAAACATTGGATAAACAGTTGGCACGTCTTGTTCCGGCGGTGTTGAAATTAGACGGTGAATTACTGATTACCGCCGACCATGGAAACGCAGAGCAAATGTGGGATAATGAACACAATACGTCCTGCACTTCGCATACGACAAATCCAGTGAATCTGATTTATGTGTCAAAGCATGCAACGCCTGTGCGTGACGGCGGATTGTGCGATTTAGCACCAACTATGTTAAAGATTCTGGGGATTCAGCAACCCGACGATATGACCGGACACGCGTTGATTTAACGCTGGTTGCCACGTCTTTGCATTGAAATATTTTCAACAACACCCCTGTCCCATCCATATTTCCGTGGATTACTGCGTACCACCAATGTATCGCCAGGTTGTGCAAATTTTATGTTTGGATTGCTTGTCATGTGTTCTGGGATGATACCATAACGTGTGCGAAAATCAGTTGATGGAACGACGAACATACGACCATCGGTACTGTGCACCAGTAATTCATTGTGTACATCTGTAGCACCACCGTATCCGACCTTTTTTATTTCAGAAGTGATTTGCTTGTCTTGGACATAAAGTGTATCTGGTTTTGAGTAATCCCAAGCAGCAGAGTTTTGATATGATGGGTTTTTATCTGTAATGCCAACCAATACTGCGGAAAAGATAACAATGCCCAAAAACACAATCAGATTCCATCCGATTTCTTCTAAACTTTGTTTTGTTTCTTGTTTCATATAGATCTCCTGTGAAACTTTTTAATTGTTTGTCTGCGCATTTCATTTGCTGTCTTGTTTGCCATGATATAAAACATCTTGTTAGAAGTGTTGTATCCGACTAGTATTTCATGACCTGATTCTGTGTATAAATATGGACTGCTGGGGTGCAGTTCTATTTTGATGTCCCCCAGTGTCGCACTAAACGCAAAAACCGTTTTACCATTGTCATGTGGATACGTCCCCAAGACAGTTGCTGGGTGTGCAGAAGTGCCATATTGAATTTTTTTACACATATATGGTTTGTTGTCGTCTTGTTTTACCACGATATCGCCCAGTCGCAGGTTTTCTTTGCTGTAAAAAAGTTTGCTTCTGTGGTCTGTTGAATTATGGTCAATGGCTTGTACGTGGACGCAAGTTCTGTGATGTAAAGTGTCATCACAATTGGTATCTATGACGATGTATTTTTCGCCTTCGGACATATTGTTCCCCCTTTTTATTTGCTTTTATCGCTAAAGGTTTTTGGGCACACGCTTGGATATTTCTTGTGGTACAGAAAATCTGTACGCAATTTTAACGCGGTAAGATTTTCTATAATTTCATAACGGTGTTCGTCGTCATAGCCACCAAGTATTACGTCATCGCCACGTGCGGGAACCGGCGCCCCGACTTTTAATTTTATTGGGACATCGCCATATTCTTTACAAAATGCCGTAAGGCCATCCGCGCTGATAATTTTTGCGACGGTTCTGCGGTCGTACGACGTTTTTCTGATTCCAACAAACGGGGTCACCTGTACAGAATCACCCACTTCAAACGCCCCACGAACATCCTCGAAATGAAAGAATAAATGGCCGCCATCAATATTATTAAGTGGATCATCTATGGGTTGGATACAATATGAATCCCTTTTAAGTGTGCCTTTTTGGATTTCGGTTACGATATATTTTCCTGGTTTCAATTCCATTTTATTTCCTTTTTGTTGCGGCGTTTTGCAAAGAAGTCGCGCAATAATTTCGCGCTTTCGTCGGCGTATTCTGGCAACTGGCGCACAGCCGGCAACCACAAATGCTTGTCCGTATCATAAATACGCGCGTTGGACAAGATGCCCCCTCCCTTTTCATCCGCCGCAGCAAAGAACACATTTTGAATACGTGCCAATGATATTGCGGTCGCACACATGGCACATGGTTCCAGTGACACATAAATGTCGCAATCGTCCAAGAACTTAACCCCTAATTTTTTGCACGCACGATTTATCGCAACAATTTCTGCGTGCAGTGTTGGGTTGTGCTTCTTTTGAACCATATTTTCGCCACGCGCAATAATTTTGCCACCACGCACGATAACTGCGCCGATTGGAACATCGTCGTGTTTATATGCGCGCATCGCCGAAATTAATGCTTGCTTCATAAAACTCATACTATACACTTTACAGTATGGAATCAAAATTGCAAATTATTTCGGGCAAATATCGCGGGCGAAAACTGTTTTTGCCACGGGGCGCGCGCCCAACCCAAAATCGCGCACGAATTGCCCTGTTTAACATGCTGGAATCTGGAATTATTGATACGAGCGCCAAAATGATGGTTTGGGATGCGTTTGCCGGTTCAGGCGCGTTTGGGGTTGAGTGTATTTCCAGATATGGTGCAAATGTCGTTTTTACAGATATTTCCCCCGAATCCATCGCAACGGTGCGAAAAAATGTTGCGGCAATTTCGGCGGGAAACCAATCTAAAATAGTCCAAACGGATGCAATTGGCGCAATACCACAGTTTGCCAAAAACGCCGATATTGTATTCGTGGATGCACCATATGACGCCGCAGAATTGGGGCGCGCATTTGTGAACAAACTGGGGCGCGCCGCGAAAACCGGCACTATTTTGGTCTGGGAACAGGAAGCCGATAACGCGGTTGAACCAAATGCAGAGATTTGGGAAAACCTGCGCGACAAAACCTATGGTCGGGCAAGATTCTTGATTTTACAACGAATTTAATACAGCAAACTTGATTTTTCCGCTTTTTGTGCTATTGATTCAAAGTAAACGACAAAAGGATAAATAATGTCTACATATTTTGGCGATATGGTAATTGATTTTGAAATTTATCAGCCCGATCGCGCGATGTTTACACTAACACTGCTGAAACCTAGCTATGACGGTCCATTATACCAAGCTCATGCTTTTATACCCGATAAGATACATATTGGCGACATCGGGCAACTGACTCGGTCTGAAAAGAAATGGGAAACTGAGGCGAAGTACCAAGACCATAATTACGATTTGGTGCGCGTGATGGGCCTTGCCTATGGCACACCGGTTAGTAGTAAAATATTGGTTTATGGCAACAAATTCGGTCAACACGAAGTTGATGTCCACGGCGATTATGCCTATCACCTTTATGATGTTAAACGGGGGGATTTGCTGCTGCTGGAAATGGACGAAACCAGAAATCCCGCAAAAGCCAATATCATCAGGAACATAACTCAATTATTATTGCAACAGGCACACGATGAATATATGGCAAAAACATTATAAAATCGCTTGATTTTTCAAATGTTTTAGTAAATAATATGCCCCGCACGGCACCCTTGGAGGCTGTGTAGATTAACCAAAGCTATATAAAAGGATTTAAAATGGCTATTGAAATAAACGCAGAAATTCGCAACGTTGCTGGCAAGGGGGCCGCACGTAGCATCCGCAAAAACAGCAACATCCCCGCCGTCATTTATGGCGAAAAGAAAGCACCAGTCGCAATCGAATTGAACGGTCGTGACTTCGAAATGTTGTTGAAAACACCTGCTTTGCGGACAAAATTGTTTAACATTAAAACAAAAGACGGCGTGGAAGATGCAATGTTGATGGATGTTCAATATCATCCTGTGTCCGACAAAATCATTCACGCGGACTTTAAACGTATTAATGTCAAAGAACCTGTTAACGTGGTCGTTCCAGTGGAAGTTATCAACATTGAAACATCCCGCGGGATTAAGGTTGGCGGTGTTTTGAACTTCGCTGTGCGTAAGGTTGCATTGCGTGGTTTGGTTCAGAATATTCCTGAAAAAATCACTATCGATTTGACCAACTTGGGCATTGGTGAAACCGTCCATGGTTCCGACTTGGTATTGCCAAGCGGTATTGAACTTGGTTTGCACCAGGCTGAATTGGCATTTGCAACAATCGGTGGTAAGATGGCCGAAGAAGCAGATAACAAAGCCGCCGCTGCCGCTGCTGCCGCCGCGAATGCTACTGCGCCTGCTGCTGCCGCTGCGCCAGCCAAGAAATAATAATTGGTTGTTAAAAATTAAACCGCCCGTTTGGGCGGTTTTCTTTATCATCAATTTTTTATCTTGTTTGTTGGCTTTGATATAGGAAAAATTCTGGATGGTAAGTTGGAATTTGCTTTTGTTGTCTTGGAACGTATTGTTGCTGCTTAACTTCTTTTTCTTGCACCGGTTGATTGGCCCCTTTTATTTCTTTAATGGCAACCAAAGCTATAAAAGCAATGCCACAAGCAGTACCCACAGCCCCAAGAGCCATGGTTATGTCATCCAACACAACAGACAAACCATCCAGAGTTGGGTTACTGCCTTTGGCCGCCGATGTGTCAAAAGAACCAAGATCTTCCATATTATTTCCTTTTTGTTATCACGACTGATTGTAATGTAAAAACAACCAAGTGCAAGAAATATCTAGGAATACAGACCATAGATTTTTTATTGTCACACCCCTTGAAAAGACCTGTTTCATAACTATATCTGAATCAAGCAAGAATTTAAGGAGTGCAAAATATGTCAAAAGTATTAGGTATTGATTTGGGAACAACCAATTCCGCCATGGCTTTCATGGATGGGAATGACCCTAAAATTATCGAAAATAGCGAAGGTCAGCGCACAACACCGTCTGTGGTCGCGATTACATCAAACGGCGAACAGTTGGTCGGTATTACCGCGAAAAACCAAGCCGTCACAAATCCAACAAACACGATATATGAAATCAAGCGTTTAATGGGCTTGCGCTTTGACAGCCCTGCGGTTCGTGAAATTGCCGCACGCGTTCCATACAAGATTGTTGCGGGTGATAATGGCGATGCTTGGGTTGAAATTGAGGGTAAAAAATATGCCCCATCCCAGATTTCCGCTATGATTTTGGCGAAATTAAAGAAAGATGCAGAAAACTATTTAGGCGAAACAGTGACCGACGCAGTTATTACTGTTCCGGCGTATTTCAATGATTCTCAACGTCAGGCAACCAAAGATGCCGGTCGTATTGCTGGTCTGAACGTTTTGCGTATTGTGAACGAACCAACCGCCGCTGCATTGGCATATGGTTTGGACAAGAACAAAGACGGCGTTATTGCGGTCTATGACCTTGGCGGTGGTACATTTGATGTTTCTATTTTGGAAATCGTTGATGGCGTGTTCGAAGTGAAATCAACCAACGGTGATACTGCACTGGGTGGATCGGACTTTGACGCACGCGTTTTGAAATATTTGATCGATGAATTCAAGGGACAAAGTGGTATTGATTTGTCGGGCGACAAATTGGCGTTGCAACGTCTGAAAGAAGCCGCTGAAAAGGCGAAGATTGAATTGTCGTCCAAGACTTCAACTGATATTAACTTGCCGTATTTGACGGCGGACGCAACCGGCCCAAAGCATTTCAACACAACGCTTACACGCGCCAAGTTGGAATCGTTGGTGGACGATTTGATTCAAAAGACAATTGAACCATGCCGTAAAGCATTGGCGGACGCGGGTATCGACAAAGGTCAAATCAGCGAAGTTATCTTGGTCGGTGGTCAAACCCGTATGCCAAAGGTTGTTGAAACCGTAAAAGAATTCTTTGGTCGCGAACCGCACAAGGGCGTGAATCCGGACGAAGTTGTTGGTATGGGTGCCGCAATTCAAGGTGGTGTGTTGAAAGGTGACGTAAAAGACGTTCTGTTGTTGGATGTCACACCATTGTCGTTGGGTATTGAAACATTGGGCGGTGTGTTCACACGCTTGATTGACCGCAATACCACTATTCCAACCAAGAAATCACAGGTGTTCAGCACCGCAGAAGATAACCAGTCGGCTGTGACAATTCGTGTGTTCCAAGGTGAACGCGACATGGCGGCAGATAACAAGTTGCTGGGTCAGTTCAATTTGGAAGGAATTGCCCCTGCTCCGCGTGGTATGCCACAGATTGAAGTGTCCTTTGATATTGACGCAAACGGTATCGTTCATGTATCAGCCAAGGATAAAGGCACCGGCAAAGAACAAGCGATTTCTATTAAATCAGACGGCGGACTGTCCGAAGACGAAATCAAACGTATGGTTGATGAAGCCGCGGCAAACGCTGAAAATGATAAAAAGAAACGCGCACTGGCCGAAGCGCACAATAACGCCGAAGCCGCGATATTCGGTATTGAAAAGTCATTAAAAGAACATGGCGACAAAATCAGTGCCGAAGATAAAAAGGCAATCGAAGATGCTAAACAAGCGTTGTCTGATGAATTGGCAAAGCCAGATGCGACCGCAGAATCTTTGAAAGAAAAGACAGATGCGTTAACTGAAAAAGCCATGAAATTGGGTGAAGCGGTGTATAAGGCACAGCAAGAACAACAAGCATCACAAAACGCACCCGAAGACAAGAAAGATGACGGTGCCACAGATGCAGATTTTTCTGAAAAGAAATAATTGTGTTCGAATAGTAAAAAACCGCCCAAATGGGCGGTTTCTTATTTTATTTCACCAATATATATTCCCATATCGTGTGCAATATCCAACAACGGATCATCCAACGAAACATAAGCATTTGATGTCTTTAAATCCGGTATATTTGGATCAACCACAGATTCGCCCGCGTTGGCAAAATCCGCCAAACTTACCGTTTTTATTGCACCGTTTTGCAATGCCGTCATAACATAGGTTTCATTATTATCAATCGCGTTCAATGCAGCGTCCGCCATTGCAGTTGCCAACAACCGATCAGAAGCCGTTGTATCACCGGCACGCTGGGTATGTTCAGGAAACGCGGTGCGGTTTGGAATACCCGCCGCGGTCAACCGACGTGCAATCATATCCGCCGGACGACCCGAATGCCCACGCAGTGTTATTCCTTCGGCAACAATAATTACGCCGTAATCGGTTGGTGCGTTTTGAATATGCTTTACCAAAGAATCGACATTAAACTTGATTTCCGGAATAAGTATCGCGGCTGCGCCCGCTGCAACACCGGCATTCAACGCCAGTTGCCCACAATCGCGTCCCATTGATTGAACAACGAACCAACGGTGATGACTGCGCGCGGTAAGCATTAATTGATCGCAAAAACGTGTTAATTGTTCCACCGCTGTATCAAACCCAATCGTCCGATCGGTCAGCGGAATATCCATATCAATAGTTTTTGGAATACAAACCAACTGGATATTGCGATAAATGTCGCGGTGTTCCCACGCCAGCGACAAACTGCCGTTGCCACCAATGGCAACCAACGCGTCCAGTTTTAATTCGCCCAATGATTTATAAATCTTTTGTTCAAACGCCTTTAATGAACCTTCGCGTGCCGCCGTTTCAAAGTTCAGTGCCCCCGCATGACCATTGTGCAGAAAACTGCCCGCAAGGCGCGCGTTTTCAATCGGCAACATGTCTTCGGTCAATTCGATTGCACTTACCGGCTTGGTGCACAGACCGTCTGTGCCATCAATAATGCCGAAAATCCGCCATCCGCGCAGGTGTGCGCCGCGCATTAAACGCTGGATTGCGGTGTTTAAACCACTGCAATCGCCCCCAGTTGTTAAGACCCCTATTCTTTTCATGATTTTTCCTGTTTTTCTGCCGTATTATACCACAAATATATTGACAAAGAAACATTTTTTGTTGTATTTTGTCCAATGTATTTAGTACCAGGAGAAATTTATGTCAAACAAGAACACTATTGGAAAAACGAAACGTTCTACCGACGATATGATTGATGATGCAATTGCACAGCAAAATGATTGGTTGGAAAATCGCCGTTCTTATGCGCGCCGCTTTTTAAAAACATTTAATATATTTGCGCGTCCCGCTGAAAAGAAACAGGTTAAAACAACGACCACAACACAAACAGTTGTCGTCAAAACAAAAGAAGAAAAGAAACAAGAAAAACCAGCGGGCACTTGGCGTTCATTTTGGTTCCCTATTCTGTGCGCGATAATTGTTATTTTGATTGCTATTTGGGTTATGTTTATTCGCACCAGTCGCCCACAGCATGTCGTTATTGTTCCTGTGATTCCAGATTCATCAGTGGTGCGTGTTATGAGTGAAAAGGAAACACCTGCATTTGACATTGTTCGTATTCAACCAGATGGTAATGTTGTTATTGCGGGTCGTTGGGCACCAAATAAAACTATTTCTATTTTGATGAACGGTAAAATCGTTGCCAGTGAGCAAACCAACAACGACGGTGAATTTGTGTATGCCCCAAAAAAAGCATTACCTGCGGGCAATTATACAATTTCTTTGATTGGTGCTGATTCTTCACTTAAGTCCGCGGAAAAAGTTTTTCTTTATGTGTCTGAACATGGATATGAAAACAGTGTATCATTATTAATGACGAAAAAAGGCAGCACATTATTGCAAGCCCCATCAACAATTCGTGACGGTGATTTGGCTGTATCTAAAATAGATTATCTGGACAACGGCCGTATCGTTGTGACTGGGGACGCTATGCCACGTTTGCGTGTGTCGTTGTGGTTGAATAATACATACATGGGTTATGCACATGTTTCTGATTATCGCCATTTTGGATTGGGCGCTGATGTTGGTAAACTGGAACCTGGACAAGACTATGAATTGTCTGTTCGTTTGCATGATGGCGACGGCACGACGGTTGCAACAATTAACCACCAATTTGTTATGCCTGAAATGACCGGTGATGACGATACTTTCTATACAGTGCGTCGTGGTGATTGTTTGTGGATTATTGCGCGCAACTTTATGCGTCGTGGTGTTTTGTTCAGCATAATTGCCGACAGAAATCATATCAAGAATCCTGATTTAATTTTCCCAAAGCAAAGATTGCGTATTCCTGTGAAGTGATTTTAAAATGTCTGATAGTAGTAGTATGAAAACCTGTCTTGCGTTCAAGATAACCAACTGGTGCAATTTGCGTTGCGCCCATTGTTGCGAAAAATCTGGACCGGAACACCAGCCCAATCTTATGGATTTGGACAAGATGGCAATGTATCTAGAAGAGTTTAACGCACTGCCAATTGAAAAATATGATATTGTGGCACTGACCGGTGGCGAAGTTATGGCGCCGTATTACTATTGTGATTACACATATATTCCATTGAGTTTGCAGGTGGCATTTGACGAAAACATGACCCCTTGCTTGAAAACAAATGGAACATGGGGTAATGATGAAAACCTTATGAATCGTATATTGGCAAGTATTACAGATATTGCCGGTGAAAATGATAAAAAAGTGATGATGGATATATCGCTGGACAGTTTTCATAAAAACTTTGGTGCGGTTGCAAACATATATCGTACATTATTGAATAATCCAACCTGTGCCAAACACATAGATGTTGTATTACAGGGAATCAAAAATAATTCTATGCACAACCTTTATGATTTGTATATGGCGTTGTCGAGCTATGGCATAATCAAAGGCGAAGATATTCTTGGACAGTTCATAACCGACGGCACCAATCGGTATCCGATTAATTATAATTTCAACCAAGCTATTGCAAACATTGGACGTGCGCGGGCGAACAAGTTGGGAACATTTAACTTAACGGGTCAACCCGATATTTATGGCGATAGCATAATGATTGACCGCAATGATCGTTTGCGTCTTAATCTTGTTAACTGTATGGCAATGGGAACAAAACCGCTGGGCGAGTGCCTGCAAATATTAAAAGAAAAATCTAAACAACGATAAGATTGATTTTGTGGAGTATAAAAATGGAAGCAAAAGGCATAAAAGAAATCGTTAAGTTTTTACAAAAGAATTACCGTGCTGAACTTAATTCACGACAATACGAACAACTGCGCCTGTTGTTTCAAAGAAGAACATATTCCCCGCGGGCATTACGCACCCTGTTTACAATTTCTATCTCGTTGGATGTATATCCAGTATGTGAATATTGTCAGTGTCCGATTAACGACCCCAATCAGTTGTCAATCGACCATATTCAGCCGACATCAAAAGGTGGCGGGAACAATGTGGAAAACTTGCAACCTATGCACTGTGTATGCAATTCACGAAAAGGTAATCAAATAGAAGAATTGGTGGTAAGTGGCCCAACACCACCCAACAAAAGACGCAGCAAAAGACGTTTCCACCGCACAGAAAGGGTTTCGGGTCATGATGTAGAAGAACTGCTTCATAAATGCGAAGAAGTTGATGCGGCATGCCACCATAAATGCGACCCATCTAATCATGGCAGACACCGATAGTATTATCTTTGCACTGGACATTTCAAGGTGCCTGATATAAAATCGGAAAGTTCCGCGGGCGTGGTATAATGGTAGCACGTCAGCTTCCCAAGCTGAAGACGAGGGTTCGATTCCCTTCGCCCGCACCATCCGTCTTTGCAGTTGCAAAGCCGCGATTAGAAAGTTTAATACGAGTAAAGGATTTTATCGCGGCACATTTATGTGACGGATTCCTTTCGCCCGCACCAGATAATAAAATCGGTCTTTGGACCGATTTGTTTTTGCCCGATATATCTGTCTAAAATTGACCTTTGGGCTTTTTTATGATACAATTTTTCGGAAAGGAATTATCAGTGCCAGCGATAGATACGGATAAAGTTTACAAAGATTTGGTTCAACAAAACGGCCGTGCCGTTGCCGAACTTGCGCGCACTGAACTTTTGTTAGATATTCCCAATATATGCAAGATTTTAAAAGATGCAGGCAGTGATGTAAACGCGGTAAAACAGTTAATTCCTGCTATTCGTCAAAACCAAATAAAAAAACAAAATGGCGAAGCGGTTTCACATGTTATTCGTGATGCTATTTTGTTGGACATCCCGAATATAATTCACATTTTGCAGTATGCCGGTCGCGACCCAGTGGAAGTGCGCAATTTGGTCCCTATTATTCGCGAAATCTATAAACAAACAAAACCAAGTGCTTTTCAGTCCAATGAATCCCCATTGGAATTATTAAGAAAAGCTGGATACGACGCGTGGGTCGTGACGAACGAAGAAGAAAAAAATAGAATAGCCAAATACTATCGCGAAAATGAAAGAATCTGCACGCTAAATGATCCACATCGTCACGAAAACTACTTTATGATTCATGCGGTTAAATTCAATGCAGATGATATAAAACCATCTGATACACCACAACGCGAAGATGAATACGGAACGTCGGTTATATCCATTCAAATTGCAAAACCAAAAGGCGGTTTTATATCTATCAAGAATCGTTACAACCACACAGTTCCCAGCCCAGACAGCACTTTTAACAATGATCCCGACAGAATATACCCTGGTTTATCGGATTCGCTAAAAAGGTTTTTCCACGTTGATTTTAACACCACAGGTGCACAAATCCCAAATAACTTTATAATCGTGCACGATCAATTGGTGCGTTATGATTACGAAATAAACAATGTATATTTTGGTCCCGACTATTATGTCGAAGGCAGTACAATTACAAAATTAAACAACGACAATCAGTTGTTATTCTTTCAGGGTTTCGTGTTAACAATCGCCAAGGGTAATAACACCGTAAAATCTGTTGCTGGGGAAAATAAATACTTCTGCAAAGCATTAAGCGATTTCTTGCGCGATAAGAAAGTCAGTATGACCACGTCCAAGGACGGAACAAAAACTAAAACAATTGCCGTAAATGGCCGACGTTTTATGGATATAAAGGATGGCAGAATAACCTTTATAGACGCGTCAGAGTTTAAAATAAAAACCGCCGAGAAAGATGAAAACGGCAACCCTGTTTACAAGTCAAGTGCCATACAATCAGTGATATTTAATTCCGCCGGCACCGAGTTGGTTGGTGATTTGGATTTCAGTGGTGTAAATTCGCTTACATTGAGCCATTGCAACCTAAAGAATGTATCCAGTATAAAATTAAATCCACAAGCAAATCAGATTTATATCCATGATAACGAACGTGCGAAATTATCTGGTGATTTGGATTTTAGTGGTGTAAAACATCTGCAATTGAACAATGTCGATTTAACAGATGTTAAAAGTATAAAATTAAACCCAAGTGTAGTTGTGATAAGACTTGCAAAAACACAAATAAAATTGCATGGCATTTTAGATTTTAGTAATGCGGTAGTCGTGGAATTGGGCGATACGGATTTAACCAATGTCACCAGTATAAAACTTAATCCGGAATTAGACTCACTCATTATTAATAATGTTAAATTAGCCGGTAATTTAAGTTTTAGTAAAGCGACCAAGGTAGAAATTGGAAACGCCGATTTAAGTAATGTCAAAAGCGCAAAGTTTAATGGGAACGTAAAACTTAAAAACACAAAACTTGCCGGCGATTTAGATTTTAGCACAGTTTCCAATTTAGACATAGATGATTGCGATTTATCCAATGTCACCAGCATAAAGTTAAACCCACACGCGCAACGCATTCATATAAGCAATTCCCCGTTCAAATTGGTGGGTGATGTTGACTTTAGCCATGTTAACTTTGTGGAGTTAGACAACGGTAATTTGTCCGAAGCACATGTGAAATTCGGTCGTGCTATAAATGCCACCACAGTAAAATTAACCGATTGTAAATTGGGTGGTGATATAGAATTCGTTGGGAAATCTTTAAACATAAAACATTGTGATGCAACAAACGTCACCAGTTTAAATCTTCATCCATATACCGAAGAAATAAATTTAACCGATAATACAGGTTTGAAATTGTCGGGCGATTTGGATTTTTGTGGGGTTAAACATTTGGATTTGGGAAATACAGATTTAACCAATGTGACACGCATACACTTTCCCGACGGCTACGATTACGCTAACAGACGCCATGCAACTTATGTTGGTGTCCATGGTATAAAACCCCCGTCGTGTGGGTTGAATTTAGAGCATGTTGATTATATAGAATTGTCAGATACTGATTTAACCCAATCCGAATACGTGTTTTTAAACGACATAGCAACAAGCGTAAAACTCAAAAATGTTAAATTGCGCAACTGGTGTTATTTATGGAATGTTTCGAAATTGGAAATATATAATTGTGAAATAGACGGCATATCCCCGTACCCCGAAGCGGAATATATACATATAGAGGGCACATCGTTAAAATTTCCTAACAAAGTGAATTTAAGTAAAGTAAAAGACTTGGAATTATACGATTGTGATTTGTCAGATGCAGAAAGTGTAAGTTTAAATCCCAATGGTTCAACAATAATACTTGATGGCTGCAAATTAAAGGGGCCAATAGATCTGGGTTCTGTGTCGTGTACTAGTTTAACTAATGCGGATTTAAATAAAGTCCCCAGTATAAAACTACCCTATTCTCCGGTGATTAGTGGGGTTAAGTCGGAAAACCCGCTAGAACTTGATTTTACACGAACGGCGGGCTCGTTGAATGATATGGATTTAACAGGATTAAAAAATGTAAAGTTAAAAACGCAAAACCACCGATTGTTACGGTGTAAAAACGATAAATTTGCAGGCACTTGGTATTTTGATAATTTGGAATCGTTAGAAATGGAGAAATGTGTCGCCCCGAACATGAAATTCCATCCAAACATTACACACGTGGAAATAACAGAAAGTGCCTTGTGTGGCGATTTGGATTTAAGCATGGTAAAAGCGGAAACAATTCTACGCGAATGCGATTTGACCAATGTCAAAAGTTTTAAATTCAATCCAAACCCAACCGAACGTTGGGGCGTATATCTTTGGAAGTCTATATTTGCGGGCGATTTGGATTTTATGGACGGGCCAGAGTTTATCGCACTTATGGATACCGATTTTACCAAGGTAAAAAGTATAAAGTTAAGCAACAAACAGTATAAAAATATCAAGAATCAAGATGTCGTTATGAACGGCAAAAAGATGCTGTTCAAAGACTTGGCAAAACATGGCATTGAAATAATAAGGCCAAATATCTTCAGAACGGCAAAACAGAAGATAGACGACCTTAAATTACGCGTTGCGCAGCGCAAGGTTCAAGATTCGACCCAAGCACAACAAAACTCATCTTCGGGTCAATCGCATTGATTTTATTTGACTTTTAGTATTTTTTGGTAAATAATTGCCCTGCAAATCCCAAAGATTGCCATTTTGAATCACCCAGTACGCAGTATGCGTGTGGAACATCATCCGGCGAGTTTCGCCCTTGATGGCGGTTTTCTTTTGGATAAAACAGTTTAAAACCTAAGGAGTAAAAAATATGGCTACTGTTATCAGATTAGCACGTTACGGGGCAAAAAAACGCCCATATTATCACGTTGTTGTCACAGATTCACGTAATGCACGTAATTCTGGCAACATTTTGGAAGTTGTTGGTAAATACGACCCAATGCAACCAAAAGACAGCGACAAACGCGTTGTTTTGAAAATTGATGAAATCAAATCTTGGATTGCCAAGGGCGCACAACCATCCGACCGCGTTTACAAGTTCTTGGTCAAGGCCGGTTTGGCAACTGCGAAACCAATTCCAGTTCAAACAAAGAAGAATCAACCTTCGGAAAAGACACAACAGAAGATTAAAGATAAAGAAGCAAAATTGGCAAAGATAGCGGAAGAAAAAGCCGCCGCCGAAGCCGCAGCCAAGGCCGCCGCAGAAGCCCCTGCTGAAGCACCAGCTGCCGAAGAAGCACCTGCAACTGAAGCTGCTGCTGAATAATACAATAAAAAGCAGAAAGTATGACGAACGACATGAAAATTAAATTAACATATGTTGCGCCACTGACTGAAACGTTTGATGTCCGCTTGGACAAGTCAGTGGTGGCATCGTCATATCACGCGCCAGATGTGTATAGCATAGATTTGGATAAAGAACCGAATTTCTTTGCTTCATCGCATCATAATGTGTATAGCGCACAACAGGACAAGGAAGAACGGAAAATTTGCCCTGAAACACGCTGTCCGTTTAATTTCAAATGGTGTCGCGACAAACAACGCGTGCTTGACGAATGGCGTAATGCGATTGAATATCACGCCCAAAAACATCTTTCTAACACAATTTATACCAGTGCCGATATGTTTGACGGCTGCCCGCATAATTACGGGGCGTTATGCAGTTTGCATGAACAAAGACAACGGTAAACAATATGACGACAAGCAAACAAATCTTGGTCGGAAAAATCGTCGCCCCCCAAGGAATTCGTGGGGATGTTCGGGTACAAACATATTCTGAAAGTCCAAATGATTTTCAAAAATTCAAAATTATCAGTGCAAAGTTTAAAGAAAGCGATTTTAAATTCATTCGTGTTGTCCCAAATTCAACCGTCATAATCGCACATATTGCGGGTTTTGACGATCGTAATGCGGCGGAAACTCTGCGAGGTACTGAATTGTTTATAAATCGCGACGCCCTGCCCGACCTTAAAGGCAGTGAATATTACCAGGCGGATTTGATTGGTTTTTCGGTTATGCGTGGTGGCGAAAAAATCGGCACAGTTGCTGGTTTTCAAAACTTTGGCGCAGGCGACATAATTGAATTAGACAACGGCGAATATGTTTCTTTTATCGGCGCAGATGTTGATATGAAAAACAAAACAATACTTGTGTAAAGGGAATCAAATGGAACCGACAAGCGTTATTCATTCTTTAGCTCTTTTGGAATGCCGGTCGTGTTATTGCCCCTATACTTACGACCGTTGCCCTATATTTCAATTTTTGTATAACCCACGACAACCTGCCATAGAATATCATGGAATGGCATCTGGACGAGATTTGGGATACAACGCTCAATACCTTTACAGATTCCACAATGAAGCCGATGAAAATCCAAATCTGAAAGACGAACTTTTTGAAACATATAAGAAAATAGCAGAAATTCGCGACACGTGTCCTTATCGTAATCCTCAAAACACAAAATAAAAGGAATTAAAAATGAAAAATCCTACATTCTCGCTTGTTTTAACAACTTGTCTTGATTGCCAGCGTGGCATAAAAGATATGTGTCCTGTGGAAAACTATCTTAACAGCACACAACATATTCTGCTTCGCCGTGATCGTGGTTCAACAAACCTTGTTGATTTACGCGACACAAATCCTGAAACATTGGCAAAATTACCTGAAATCTATAAAAACGTTCAAAGATTAAAGGTCATGTGTAAACACAGTCCAACACACAAATAAAAAGATATTAAAAAATGAAGATAGAAATACGATTTTGTGGCGAACTTATATGCAGTTGTGAAAATTGCCCATGGGAAGGTAATTTTAATAACAACTGTTTTGTGTTTTGCGAAGTAAAATGTATGCAACAAGAATCTCGCTACAAAGACATGAGTGTTTTTGACCGCACAAACAGGGAAGTTTTTGGACGCAGAATAGATATTGATTTACCCAAACTGGACAAATACGGTCTTCAAACCCTTCTGTACTATGCGGCGGCATGTCACAAAAAGTACGGTGTACAGAAATAAAATTGACAAGGGAACAAGATATGACAGACAAAAACAAACAAAATACATCAACAAAGTTTACACTAGAATGTCTGCTTTACGGCAAAGGTCCACGCCAAGTGTACAGGGTGCCAGTACCGTGTGTTTATGTGTGTGAACAATTTCAAAAATATGATATTACAAACGGGGTGCATGTTATCCCTGAACGTATGCCATGTCCACACGGTGGATATTGCCATGGCAGTCGTATGCTTTTAGATGGTAAAACAGTTGAAACAATGGATCTTGGGAACTTCAGAAAACAAAAATCTGGCTTACAAACTATTGACCCCCACAACCAAACCACAGCTGAAGTAAGATTCATTGACAAATCTCATTTGACTGCCCCTGCGAATACATGGTCAAAACAGTGTGTTGCGAAATCAACATGTGATTTTAGATTGCAGCAGTTTTGTTTCGGCGCGTTGTGCACGTTGCGCTACAAATGCCCCATCGTGCAGGAATTAGAAAAAACGCATGCTAATGTGGTTATCATGCCACACCTAGATTCAAGTTATGACGTCTTTGTGCCACATGCTGATTCTAAAGTGTTTTCAGCTTTCTTGACCAAGTGTCATACATGTATATGTAATGTAAAGAAAAATCAAAAATAAGGACAAAGAAATGGCCGAATTTCGTTTTTACAACATAAAATATCAAACATACCCAACATATTGTTGGTCACATTTGTGGTTCGCAAAATCGACCTGTGATTTTGGTAACGAAAGCGATTTAGGGACAATAGAGAACACAAATAACTGCCCTATTGTGCAGAAATTAGCCGCGGACGGTCAAGTGCACCATATAGTGGATCATATCAACCAAGATGCAGATATTTTTGTCCCTTATACATACAAAGAAACATTTCAATCTATGTTGGACTTGTGCAAACAATGCCCATATAGTGCAAACAATAAGCAAAAATAACAATGCACTTTAATATACTGACCATTTTTCCAGAAATGTTCCCCGGCACGCTTTCCGGCGGGGTTGTTGGTCGCGCACTGGACAAAGGAATATGGTCGTATGATGCGGTGAACATCCGCGATTTCGCCGTAAATAATTATGGCAGCGTTGATGACGAACAATTCGGTGGTGGTGCGGGTATGGTTATGCGCCCAGAACCCGTTGGCGACGCGATTGATTCACTTAAAAAACGTGGAAAAATCATATACTTTTCGCCACGCGGCCCACAATTAACACAAAAAATGGTGCGCCAGTTTACCGCCGACAAAGATGCAACCTATACCCTGCTTTGCGGCCGGTACGAAGGAATTGATCAGCGCATTATCGATGAATATGATATAATGGAACTTTCCATTGGAGACTATATACTGTCGGGGGGCGAAATTGCCGCGCAAGTTTTTATTGACAGTTGCGTTCGCGTATTAGATAATGTGCTGCACGGTGGCACTGAATCCACCGCAAATGAAAGTTTTGAAATCGGCGGGTTAGAATGGCCGTTATATACCCGACCGTCAGTATGGCGTGGACATAAAGTCCCAGAAGTCCTGCTGTCTGGCCACCACGGCAATATCGAACGGTGGCGGAAACAACAATCGGACGAAATAACAAAAGAACGTCGTCCGGACTTAATAAAGGATAAGTAAAATGAGTATCTTGAAAAAAGTAGAAGCGGCAAATATTGCAAAAGTTGCTGCCGACAAGAAAATCCCTGACTTTAAAGCAGGTGATACAGTAAAAGTTCATGTAAAAATTAAAGATGGCGACAAGTTCCGTATCCAAGTGTTCGAAGGTGTCGTTATCGCACGTGATGGTGGCAATGGCAACAACGCATCATTTACGGTTCGTCGTGAATCATATGGTGTTGGCGTTGAACGCAAGTTCCCACTTTACACACCGGCAATCGAAAAGATTGAAAAAGTTCGTATCGGTCGTGTTCGTCGTGCAAAGTTGTTCTTCTTGCGTGGTTTGTCCGGCAAGAAAGCACGTATTGTGGAAGATTTGTCTGCAACATCAGCAGAAAAATCTGCAAACAAATAAACAGTCCTTTTTGTTTAGTGGTGTCCCGCTTCGGCGGGACTTTTTATTTTTCGTAATTTATCAATTTGACATTAGCGATATGCAAATGTAAAATGTCAATCATGAAAAAATTAACCGCACTTTTAACATCATTGTTTGTTTTTATGATGGTATTTAATCCCGCCGGTGCATATGTTGACCGCCCGAACGCCGTTATTTCCATATTGGACAAGACTTCGGGAAAAACATATACATCAACGCTGCCTGTTGATACCGAAATGAAATACGAAAAATTAAACTTTATTATTCGTTCATGCAAACAAACCGATCCTTTTCAGGCGGAAAACTCTTATATGTTCGTTGAAATCTCTACCGCCGGTGATGGCAAGATTTTCAGCGGTTGGATGAATAAAAATGCACCTGGCGAAAACCCATTGCAAAATGCGGACTTTGACATGTGGCTGGTGCGCTGTGAATAATCAATATCTTTACAGGGGGAAATAATGAAATTTGTATTAAAGTTCTTGTTGGGAATTGCTGTTTTATTGGCTGTGTTCTTTATATTCTTTCACACACAACGTTCAAACGATTTGTCTGTGGGCAATTTGAAAAACTGGGCATCTGCGTCGGCGGATCAACGCATTGCCACCGCGCGTGTCGTTGTTGCCAGTGATGATGCCGATATTGATTTAATCGTTGCCTGTGTCAGCAAGATGGCAACATTACCAGATTCACATGAAATGATTGTCCGTGATGCAATTTCGCTGTGCCATACGGGCATAATATTAAAAGAAAATATCTAGGATGAAAGCATACACCGCCCTGTTCTTCTTCGTTGTTTGGACCACTTGTGCGTGTGGCGCAACGATTGGCGAACAGTATGTCGGTGCAAAATATGTAAATAATCCACTTGGCGAAGGGTGTTTGCCCGATGCAGATCCATTGATGCGCCTTGATGCATTTGATTGCACAACCTTTGTTGAAACAGCATTGGCGGACACCGATTTAAACAAACTTACCAAAATCAGATACAAAGACGGCGTTGTTGATTTCGTTAATCGAAATCACTTTGTTGAAACTGATTGGTTGCCGAATAATTCCGATATTTTGACTGATGTGACGCGGAAATATGGTAAAACATCTACTCGAGATGTCCGCATTGACCGCGCAAATTGGCTTAAAAAGAATTATAATATTGATGACGAAACCCCCGTTCAAACCGTTCATTTAAAGTATATTCCTTACAGTGTATTGGAAAAGATAAATACCACCGAACCCTTGGTCGTTTTGTTTATCGGCGACAAATACAAAGACACCGATACACTGGGGACGGATTTAGCGGTTATGCACATGGGATTCTTGTTGCCCGACGGAACATTGCGGCACGCATCATCTGACCGCGGGCGAATTGTTGATGTTAATTTTTATGATTATGTTGCAAAACGCAAAAAATCGCCTAATAATTTAGGTATTATGTTATTGGAACCGAAAAAATGACAGACGATAATAAATTACTTCGCATGGACATGGGCAAACTAGATGCCGTTGTGCACAATACCGACAATCCCGACAAACCTACCTTGTGTTTAGGGATTGAATCGTCATGTGACGAAACATCTGCGGCGATTGTGGATTCAGACCGCAATATTTTATCGCATATCATTTATTCGCAAATCCCTGAACATCAGAAATATGGCGGTGTTGTGCCCGAATTGGCGGCGCGTGCGCATATATTGGCGATTGATGAAGTTATACAACAAACTCTGTCCAAGGCGGGAAAAACCATTAACGACATTGATGTTATTGCCGCGACCGCGGGTCCGGGTCTTATTGGTGGTGTTTTGGTTGGGTGGTTGGCTGCAACAGGAATCGCGCAATCAACCGGCAAACCATTGGTGGCGGTGAATCACCTGGAAGGACATGCATTGGTTCCACGCTTGCACGCATCATCTGCGTCCGGTGCAGACGGCAAAACAGCCGTTGATTTCCCATACTTGTTAATGCTGGCGTCGGGCGGTCATTGCCAAATCTTGCTGGTTCGTGGCGTTGGTAAATACGAAATGATTGGTCAAACATTGGACGACAGTGCCGGCGAAGCCTTTGATAAGGTTGCAAAAATGTTGGGATTGGGATACCCCGGCGGTCCAATCGTTGATAAATGCGCAACACTGGGCAACCCGCATGCGTTTGATTTTCCACGACCATTATGCGATAAAGCCGGATGTGATTTCAGTTTCAGTGGCATAAAAACCGCCGCCCGCGTATTCCTTGGACGTGTTCCCGAAGAAAAGCGCGACGATGCATTTAAAAACGATTTTTGTGCATCTTTCCAAGCCGCCGTGGTCGATTGCATTATAAACCGCCTTGGGCACGCATTTGACGATAAGCGCGTAATAGATGCAGCACCAAAAACATTGGTTGTTGCCGGTGGTGTTGCCAAAAACAGCGCAATTCGCACAGCAATGGAAAAACTGGCGCATAAGCAAGGTGTCGTTTTTGCCGCCCCGCCAATGAACCTGTGCACCGACAACGGCGCAATGATTGCGTGGGCCGGTCTGGAAAATTACCGCATTGGGAACATTGTGCGCGAACCCGTTGCACCCCGCCCCCGCTGGCCGTTGACTGAACTGTAAATCTTGAATTTTTATGTCTTTGTGGTATAATTTACCACATGATTAAACAGCATATGTCTTTTGATGAAGCAACCGAGTATTTGGCACAGAAAGTGTCGACTATGGCTTTGCCCCCTGCTTTCGTTCCAAAATACGATATGGTTGCCACATTACGCAAGATGCGTGAGTTGTTTAAAAATCCCGCGGTGCGTGCATCTGTTTTGAATAAAAATTATGAAGAAGCACGTTTGGCGCGTGGGCTGTATTCGTCGGGTTTTTGTGGTATTGCCGCTTATATATGGTCGCACCTGTTTCGTATGCCAAATGGCGAATTAATTTGGGAAGTTCATGAATACAAAGAAAATCGCAGGGTGGCGGGGCCTGTGCATCATGTGTGGTTGGTAAATAGATTCAACGGCGATATTCTTGATTTAACATTTGATCAGTCTGTTAACCAAGATGGCGATTTGATTCCAATTCCATATCATCTTGGCAAAGTCATCAATGTCGAAAAACCGTTCCAGCGTGCGTATAACTTTGATAAATATTTGGGGATGGATTTGCGCGACGTTGTTATACGGAACAAAATTAAATCTGAAAAACTGCGTGGGGACGAAACTAAACCTGGTTTTCCGCCACTGCGTCCGGATCAATCTGAATACTTTGAATCTGCTACACAGCACTTATTGCAAACGATTGAACGTATGGGATTGTCAAAAATCGATCAAATAAATGCTAAAAATCTGACATTAAACTTTCGCGATGCTTTTCATTCGGCACAGGTAAAAATCGAAACTTTTTATGAATTAACAATGCCGAAAATTGTGGATTTAGGTTATGATGCCGCCGGTTTTTGTGCCGCTGCATCAACAACATTTGCATCATTAATGGGCGGTCCAGCAAAGGGTTGGCAACTTATGTATATTGATAAATTGTGGACATTTGGACCACATTTCTATGTATTGCACAAGCCAACAAATACTATTTTTGATTTAACCTATGACCAGTTTCATGGCATAGAAATACCATATTATCTTGGTCGTCCAGAAAGTTTAGATACCATGTTGCGCGACAATCGCACAAAAGGATTTGCACATGCATTGGGTGTTGATCCAGTAAATTTTTACAAAAAGCAAAAGGATTAATTTATTATGCAACGCCCTGAACCATTGGTTTCGACCGATACAATCTTTACTGTTTCTGATGCATCTGCACTGTTAAAGGGTGTTGTTGAAACCGCGTTTCCACGCATCAAGATTCGTGGTGAATTGTCGCAAATTACACGCGCGACTTCGGGTCATATGTATATGACCATAAAAGATTCCGGTGCCGCAATCCAGATGATTATTTGGCGCGGAACACCCGTTGCCTTTAAACTAGAAGAAGGAATGGAAGTCGTTGTGACTGGGCGTTTTACGACCTATCCATCACGCAGTAATTATCAAATTGTGGTCAGTGAAATTGAAATGGCGGGTGTTGGCGCAATTCTAAAAATGCTAGAGGAACGCAAACAAAAACTTGCCGCCGAGGGTTTGTTTGATGAATCGCGCAAAAAGCCATTACCACGTTTACCACAAACCATTGGTGTTGTGACAAGCCCCACCGGCGCGGCTTTCCAAGATATTCAAAACCGCCTGCGTGAACGTTTTCCGGTGCATGTATTGTTGTATCCTGCGACCGTCCAAGGTGCAACCGCAGCAAGTGAAGTTGCCGCCGGCATCGAATACTTTAATCGCATGAACAATGTTGATGTTATTATTGTTGCGCGTGGTGGTGGTGCGTTGGAAGACCTTTTGCCCTTTTCCGAAGAAATTGTTGTGCGTGCCGCTGCGGCCAGCCACATACCGCTTATTTCCGGTGTCGGTCATGAACCCGATTGGATGTTGATTGACTTTGCTGCCGATGTTCGCGCGCCAACACCGACCGGTGCCGCCGAAATGGTTGTGCCGACCAAATTAGCATTAAGCCAAGAAATAGATAATTTTTGGCACAGGTTGGGCAGTGCTTTTGTCGCGCGTCTTACACATGCGAAACAACGAATTGAAGCAATCACACTTAAAAGTCCACACCAAGTTGTCATGGAGCAAATGCAACGCGTTGATGATGTTGCACGCACCATGGACATTATCATCAATGCAAAAATACAAAACGCGCACCAGAAAGTTATAAACATGGCGAACTTTGGCAACATATTGCAACCGCGCATGAATGCACTTAGTCAATCGGTTGCACATATGGGACAAATGCTTAACAGTCTAAGTTATAAAAATGTCTTGGCACGCGGCTATGCAATCGTTCGCGATAAAAACAACAAAATCATTACGCGCAGTGATGGTGGCAAGCCCAAGACAATCGAATTCGCGGATGGCATTTTGGATATATAAGGAATACCAATATGATTTATACAGGCTATTGGGCAAAAATAGATGAGTATAAGGCGAATAATTTGACCCCAGTGGGTATTTCTGGTTGGTCGCCCGATGGTTATACCGGTTTAAGATATCCCGCATTGGCACCTAAATATTCGTGGTGGAAACGGTGGCACGACGAGCACCTGTCTGAACAATGGTATACCGAACAGTATTATTCAACTGTTCTGAATACGCTGGACCCAAATACAGTTGCCACGCAATTACAATCAATGGGTGAAAATGTCGTCCTGCTCTGTTTTGAAACGCCGGAAAAGTTTTGTCACCGGCACATTGTCGCAAAATGGTTGCGCGAAAAAGCAAACATAACCGTTGCAGAATACCAATTACAATCCAATCAAAAAACGCTGTAATTTATTTAATCAAAGTCTTGGCGGTCGCAATAGATTCGGGTGTAATTTCGGCACCACTGATTATTCGTGCAACTTCATTCACGCGTTCATCGCCTGTTATTTCACGCACAGTGGTCGTTGTTTTGTCGTCGCGAACGCTTTTTTCAATCTTGAAATGATGATCGGCAAAACCGGCAACCTGGGCAGAATGCGTCACAACCAACGCCTGTGCTGTTTGCGCCAATTTGTTCAGACGCAGACCAACCGCAGATGCAGTGGCACCACTTATGCCTGTATCAACTTCGTCAAAGACAAATGTGTGTGCATCTGTGTCGGTAATCAGCACTACGCGCATCGCCAACATTAAACGCGCCAATTCCCCGCCAGATGCGGACTTGTGCAATGGTGCAAATGGTGACCCCGGATTCGTTTTAATCATAAATGTTATATCATCAACACCCGTCGCAGTTGGGTTTATTTCCACACGCTCAACCATGAAATCGGCATTACCTAACTTTAAATCAGGAAATTCGCCCCGCAGAAGCGTTCTTAATTTATCTGCTGCAACCATTCGCTGTGTGGTCAATTTTGTTGCACACGTGTCAAATTTTGCACGAAACGCGTCAACATCATGGGCAAGCTTCTTTAATGCAGCATCTGAATTATCAATCACATCCAGTTGCGCGGACATTTGTTCCAACTTTTGCGGTAATTCATCTGCCGGCACCCTGTGCTTTCGCGCCGCTGCACGTATTGCAAACAAGCGTTCTTCTATCTCGTCTATGCTGGCAACATCCATATCGTCGGGCGTAAGGGTCGAAGACACAGTTGCCAATGTATCCGCCACTTCGTAGAGTTTTTCAATTTGTTCGGCATATGGATTTGGATCCGTTTTTACGCGTTCCAAGATATGTGCAACATCAAACACAAAGGCATCCAACGATTTACCATTTGGATTCATGGCCGAATTAGCATCTGATACAATCGCCGCGTTCTTTTCCGCGTTCATTATCGCAGTGCGCTTGTCCGCCAATTCAGATTCTTCGCCAACACGCACATTTAACGCACGCAATTCTGCAACATTGTGTTCAAGAAAATCACGTTCGTCCGCGGCACGCGCAACCGTTTCGCGCAATTCGCGCAGTTTTAAATCCGCCGCATGATATTCGCTATATGCATTACGCGTATCCGTCAACAAATCCGCAAACCCAGAAACATGTGCAACCGCAAATTCGTCCAACGCCGCGCGGTGTGTAGATTGATTCAGCAAACGGTGATTTGCAAACTGACCATGTATTTCAACAAGTGCGTCTCCTATATCGTGCAACACACGCACCGACACCGGTGTATCGTTTATCCACGCACGACTTTTGCCATCCGCCGACAATGTGCGTCGCAGAATTAAATTATCGTCTGTATCAATACCATTTTCCGTCAAAATTGTGCGAACTGTATCGGGCGTCGAATCAAATTCAGCAACAACAGATGCCATATCACAACCACTGCGCACCAATCCAACATCAGAGCGTGCGCCCAGTGCCAACGACAACGCATCCAGCAAAATACTTTTACCCGCGCCTGTTTCGCCGGTCAGAATATTAAGCCCCGCCCCGAATTCCAGATTCAGTTTTTCAATCAATACTATATTTGAAATATTTAACGCGGTAAGCATGCCGGAATTATAGCCAAAATGAACTATATTTTTCAAGATTTTTGTGTTATAATTACGGTGTTTTAAATGGGGGAAAGCACAGATGAAAAAATATCATATGTTCATTCTTGGGTCAATTATCGGCGTCATTGTCGGACTTGTTGTTTCGAATATCAACTGGGGCTTTATCAGGGGCAACACCGTTGAATGTCCCGGTGGCGGACATCCCGACAAAAACGGATGCTGTGCGGGCGAAGTTTATACGGACATGGGCGACCAGGGATTTAATTGTTGCCCAAAGAAAGGTGGCGATTGTTTCCCACCGATTGTATTTTAAGGCTTTATCGGTTCCAGCACCCAATCGTGCAACCATAGGATGTATTTTTCAACCTTGTATCGTGGGTATATTTGCCGGATTAACTTTTCATATTCACCCAGTTGAGCCATGTATTTATCACGCAAAGATGTTTTATCAACGTCCGTTTTATAGTCTAAAATACGGACAACTTTCTTGGCATCATCAACGACCAAACGGTCAATTCGACGGCTGGCAAAATAGCCGTTTATAATACCCGCAATTGGAACTTCGGTTTTGGCATTTTCGGTAAAAAACATCGACAATCCGTCACAGGATTCTATACGTTTTTTCAACTTGGTATCCACCATGTCGCAATCAGCCAACACCCGAATCAAACGCAGTTTTTCATGCATTTCCTTGCCGGTCTTGGTGGCATTCTTTTTCGTTTCGTGTTCAGCCAAAAGTTCTTTTAAATTATTTGCCATGTATTATCCTGATTGTATCATTTTCAACCGTTGCATCTGGTATTGTTTGTAACGTATTCCACAGCAATGCATGCCACGATTTTTCATTAGCATTCTTGCCGGTGGTATAACCATAAATATACAATTCATCACGCGCACGGGTCATTGCCACATACAGCAACCGATAATATTCTTCGAACCGTTCTGACATAGCTGCATCTTTCGCGACCGCTAAATTGTTGCTGGGCACATCCTTGGCAACCCACAGCCACGGTGGTGGTACATTGTAATCAACGCGCACATTTTTCGGCATTATTTTTGGATTGATAAACAACACTTTGTCACCACTGGGCACACGCGTTGTATCAATCAAGAATACAACAGGTGCCTCTAACCCCTTGCTGCCATGCACCGTTGCGACACGCACGCCAGATGCGGCGTTAATATCACGCTTAATTTCACTGCCACCGGTTATGAACCATTTAAGGAATTGTTTCAGTGTCCCCGGTTGTGTGCGTTCATACGACAAACATATTGTCATAAACTCTTCTAATGGATCGATAACTTGTGGTCCCAACGCCGACAAGAAATCATTACGCGCACCACCGTCCAATATAGATGAAAAGAACGAATATGGTCCCATTTGTTCAGCCATTTCAACAATGGATTTTAACCGTTCATAAATGTCTGATTTCATGTTCACCAGAACTTCAAAAACGGTCATGGGTGCCGCATCAGAATTATCAATATTTGTTTTGTTTTTGATTTTACACAATTCAAAAATATCGGCTTCGGTCAAACGGAAAATTGGACTTTTTAACACACAACATAAACTATAATCATCTGCGGTATTAAGGCAAAAACGAACCAGATTCATCAGGTCTCGTATTGCCGAAAAGTTCGGCAATACTATTCTGTCGCTACCTGCTACTTCTATATTTCTTCTCTTTAACGCAGTGACCAATGGCACCACCATCGGATTGCGCCGCTGAACCAAAACCATAATATCTTTTGGCTTATATTTTCCGGCATCAATTATCGATTTTATCTTGTCTGCAATTATCGATACATAAGCATTAGTATCCATCTCGGTATCACTGCGCGAAATTACACCATGTATTTCCGCCAGCCCCTTACCCTGTTCTTTGGGATCACGATAACACACATGCGAATTATTGTGAAAACCGGTTGTTTCCGCGATATATGGATTACCAAAGAATGCATCAACAGTATACAAAATTGATGACAACGAACGGAAACTTTGCGTAAGTGGTATTTCGCGTATTGTTCGTAAATTGTTTTCTATTTGTTTTTTAATTTCATCGCGACTAACCGCAAAAGCGCGGGAATCTGCCCCTTGAAAGCCATAGATGGATTGCTTGGTATCACCAACAACAAACAAAGAATGCTGTTCTTTTTCTGTGTCGCCACCAACAAAGAAATCACCAACCAACATACGCAGAACATCCCAATGCAACGGCGATGTATCCTGGGCTTCATCAACCAATATGTGCGATAGCGACAAATCCAGTTGCGACAGCACCCACCCCATCATATCCGGTTTAAAGAACAAACGTCGCGTATATAAAATAAGGTCTTCAAAATCTAACAGATTGCGCTGATGTTTTATTTCACGATAAATGTCTGCAAATGCCGCCGACAAATCAAACAAAGCGACCGTATCTTTGAACACTTTTTCGTTGATGTTATATTGATCCAGATTATAAACGCGTTCTTGTTCGCCCGCCAAAAATTCTTTGCGTTGAACCAACTTTATTGGGGCACCATCTTGTGTTAAATACGCACTTTTGTATTTTTCAAAATCAATAGTTTTATCAATATATTGTTTTGTTAAATTAAAGACTTTTGTTAAATAGCTTGCCGGTGTTTTTGATGCTTTTATTTCGGCACCTACCATATCCAGTATTTTTTTCAATTTTGGAACCGAAATATCATCTTTTGGTGCAACATTTACCCCCATGAAATATCGCGCTGTGTCAACAAAGTATTTACGATAACGTTCTATGTCTTCAACTTGGAAAAAGTATTTATATTGCGCACTTAATATTTCCAACAAATCGGTCAGGCGTTGTTCACTTAACATTCCAACAATGTGTTCAAACGCACCAGCAACACGACCATATTTTTCAGGTTCCAAATCAGGTGCATTTACCAAACGATCAAAAGCATCTTGCAATAACACACGCTGATTCATGTCGGAAACCAGTGTCCATGCCGGCGACACGCCCGCCTCTATGGGAAAACGACGTAATATTTCTTCGCAAAAACTGTGAATTGTCTTAACTTTCAATGCATCTGGATTATCTATGAACCAAAAGAAAACCTCACGCGCATGCGCAATATCATCGGCAGTGGCAGGTTTGTGCAGTGCCACATCCTTTAACAATTCGACCAAATCTTTGTCCGACGCAACCACCCAATTACGCAACGCAGACAAAATACGATTCCGCATTTCACCCGCCCCAGCATTAGTATAGGTCAGACAGAGTATTCCGCTGTTTTTCACATCTTCGGTGCGGAACAGAATACGCAACAAGCGTTCCACCAACACCTTGGTCTTACCGGTGCCGGCGTTCGCTTGGACCCAAACATTGTCCGCCGGATTGGCCGCCATATCTTGTTCTGGTGAAAGTGGTGGTTTCTTTATCATTTATGCCCTTGCTTTATGATGAATATTCTAGTATAAATCATTACAGACTGCAAGAACGATATGAACAAAGGCAGATTTCGGGGGGAAAGGTCAAATGGAAGCTCAACAAACAATAATTATTGCGAATAATATTCTTATGCTTATCAGTGGTGGTTTGGGATTGTTATTGATAATTGCATTGGGAATGTTGTTCTTTATTTCGCGCAAATCTCAACGTGTTATGCAATCTATGTTAGATATTATGTTGCGCCCCGAAAGCGCGCGCGTTGGTGATGCGACACGTGTTTTGAATACCATTATGGCCGAAGAAATCGCCAAGATAGAACACAATTTTAAAATGATGTGCGACACATTAAACGGGCAAATCGCACATGCGAATGAACTGAAAACCCAATTAACCGACCAAAACGATAAATTGTTATCGTTGGCGGATGCAGCGACCAAGAAATTGGCACAAATGTCGGATCGTTTGGAAAATACACTTGGTGGATTGCAAGCGATTGTTGATTCCAAGTCATGGGAAGATGTGACCCAAGCATCAGACAGATTTTCAACTACTGTCAATGAACTATTGACCAAAATAGACACCACAACCCAAGACACGACTGCTAATGTTGCCCAAATACAAAATCAAATTGAATCATGGGTTGCGACCAGCAACGAATTAAGCCAACACTTAAAAGATGAATTCGAATCCAACGCAACACAGTTGTCCGATATCACCGAAAAATCAGTCGCCATGCAACAGCAACTATCCGATATGGCTGAATCCACAGCCGAAGGATTTACCAAGGTTCAAACATCTTCGGCGGAATACAATGATATTATGGAAAAGAACAACGAAATGTTGGATACACACCTTGCAAAACTGGACGCGTTTTCCAAACAATCCAAGAAACAGTTGGCCAGCCAGACAAATACTATTACCAATACGGCAAACGTGGTCGCCGGCCAGGTGCGCTTAACCGAAACATCTATTGATAAGCAGATTAGAAAGTTGTCAGATGCCGTAGAAGCATTAACGACATCCGCCACATCAACCGAAACATCTGTGCGTGGCATATCCAACGAATTGGCTGGGCTGACCAATCGCTTTAACCGCGAAATCAAAGAGTTTGCGACAGATGTCGTTTCTGAATTGAATACTGTGTCGGGCGTTGCGAATATAACACTGGAAAATACCAAGACCGCGGCAAACGCATTTTCTGAATCGGTAAAGACCATGGGAACCGGTGTGCGCGAAACATTGATTGAAATGAATACCGCACATACCCAGTTGTCTGGACAATCTGAAAACCTTATAAAGATGTCGCGTGAAACCACAGAACAATTACAACCGCTGTCTGAATTGATTGAAAAGTATTATGCCGCCCTGCCCGATATATCGCGCGATTCTGTAGCGGCGGGCGAAACACTGGGCAAGATTGTTGCAGAATTGAACACGACAATCGAGGCAATGAAATCCACCGTCAATGAATCCACAGACGCTATTTCAAAGTCCGCAACGAAACTGGACGAATTGGCGGGCGATTCACGCCAGCAAATGATTGATTTGATGTCTGACTATGCCAAGGCCGTTGACACCATGCAGACATTAAACAAACAAATGATGGTCGCACGCGCATCTGCACCAATGGAAGCAATTAAATCCGCGCCGGCAGACACACATTATGGTCGCGTTAGCACCACAGATTTCGTCGCACAGAGCGAAAAACTGTTTGCAAAACTACATGAACAGTCGTTGGATTTAACGCGTGCGCTGGGCGTGGAAATACCTGATACGATATGGAAAAAATATCACGAAGGCGACACTGCTATCTTTTCTAAGTGGTTGGCAAAGATGCTGACCGCCGCAGATAAGAAGCAAATTCGTGAAACGTTAAAGAAAGATAGTGTATTCCGTTCGCAATCATCACAATTCGTGCGCAGTTTCGGCAAGATAATGACCGCTGCGGAATCCGCCGACAATCCTGACAAGTTGTCCGAAGCGTTGCTTAAAACAGAACTTGGTAAAATATATA